>CAKRUL010000098.1 GCA_934403665.1 uncultured Clostridia bacterium
GTGATGCAGATGGAACCGCCGCCGATACCGATTTTAATAAAATCGGCGCCAGCCTCTGCCAAAAAGCGGAAGCCCTCCCGGTCTACAACATTTCCGGCTCCGACTTTAACGGTATCTCCGTAATTTTCACGGATATAATCAATGGTTCGTTTCTGCCATTCGGAGAACCCCTCGGAGGAATCGATACAAAGCACGTCTGCACCCGCCGCAACCAAGGCAGGAACCCGTTCCGCATAGTCACGGGTGTTGATCCCGGCACCGACGACATAGCGTTTGGAACCGTCAAGCAATTCATTCTCATTTTCTTTATGAGAATCATAGTCTTTGCGGAAAACCATGTATTTTAATCTCTGTTCTTTGTCAATCAAAGGAAGGCAATTCAGCTTATGATCCCAAATAATATCGTTGGCTTCTTTTAATGTCGTGGTATCACTGGCACAAATCAGGTCTTCAAATTTTGTCATGAACTCTTTGACTTTTGTATGTAAAGGCATTCTGGTAATGCGGTAATCTCTGCTGGTTACGATTCCCAAAAGCTTGCCGTTTGCGGTTCCGTCCTCTGTGACCGCTACAGTGGAATGTCCTGTTTTTTCTTTCAGAGCCAGAACATCTTCCAAAGTGTCTTCCGGCTGAATATTAGAATCACTGGTGACAAAACCGGCTTTGTAGCCTTTGACTCTGGCGACCATCTGTGCTTCGCTTTCCACAGACTGAGAGCCATAGATAAAAGAAATACCGCCCTCTTTTGCCAAAGCAATCGCCATCTTATCCCCGGAAACCGACTGCATAATCGCAGAAACCATCGGAATGTTCATTGTGATGGCACTCTGCTCCCCCTTTTTGAATTTCACAACAGGGGTTTTCAAATCTACATTAGCCGGGATGCATTCCGAGGAGGAATAACCGGGTACCAACAAATATTCGCCGAACGTGTGGGAAGCACCTTCAAAAAAATACGCCATAACCAATTCTCCTTATTCAATATTTTCCTATTATAATATCATATCGAAGGAATAAAAGCAAGTTTTTTTGCATATTTTTATTGGTTTGGTTCCCTTTTTGATGAAATACCTGCCAACAGAAACAGAGCACCGGGAAAGTTTTCCCGGTGCTCTCATGTATGATGGAATGTTTCATCAGCGCTATAACCGTTTCAGCTCGTCTAAAATCCGGGATACCTGCCCTTGAGACACCCTTCCCTTTGCCAAGCCCAACAGCTGGTTTAACGTCATATTGCCGGCTCTTTTCACGAGCGGATGCGTCAATGGAATCGGACTTTCCCTTTGTAATACTTGATAGGCTTTTGGATTACTTAACAGTTCCCTCAGCGTGATTTGTCCATTTCTGAGATTCATACGGTCACCTCCTGTATCAGTCATTTTATGCAGAAACAAAAAGAAGGTTCTTCCGGGACAGGATACGGTGTTTGCGCCTGCTTCCTTCAAATGATTCGCCTTGCAGAAAGGTGATGTGGAAAATTTTCTATTCTGTCATATTTTTTTGGACGAGATAATAGGATATACAGAAACGTACAAAAGGAGGAGAAACCATGATTTATTTCGATAAATCAGGGCCGGATACGACAGATAGCCGGAATGGGCTCAGTGCAAAAGAAGCGGAAAAATCCAGGCAATTGTATGGCGACAACAGCATCACCCAAACGAAAAAGAAAAGTTTTTTCAAACAGTTTTTGAGCAACTTCGGCGACCCGATCATCAAAATTTTGTTGATTGCGCTTGCGCTGAACGTCTTGTTTACGTTCCGGAATTTTGATTGGTTTGAATCGATGGGGATTGCCTTTGCGATTTTTTTGGCAACCTTTGTTTCCACTTTTTCGGAGTTTTCCAGCGAGGCGGCATTTGAACAGCTTCAGGAGGACGCCGAAAAAATCACATGCCGGGTCAGGAGAGACGGAAAGCTGGTTCTTCTTCCCATCCATGAGATTGTGGTGGGGGATATCGTTTTGTTGCAGGCGGGAGAACGTGTCCCGGCAGACGGTGTGATGCTTCAGGGCAGTCTGAATATGGATCAGTCTGCATTGAACGGTGAAAGCCTCGAATGCAAAAAAACACCGTCCTCCAAGGACACGGAACAGTGGGATTTCATGTCCGGGCATCAGTTATTTCGGGGCAGTGTGGTTTCCAATGGCGAGGCTGTTATGCAGGTTGTCCGCATAGGGAACGAAACCTTTTACGGAGCTATGGCAAGAGACATGCAGGAGGATACCCGGCAAAGCCCTTTGAAGCTGAGACTCGCAAACCTGGCGAACAGTATCAGCCGATTGGGCTACATCGGAGCGGTTTTGGTGGCTCTGGCAGATTTGTTTCACTCGATTGTGATGGACAGCGGTTTTCAGGTCCCTCTCATCCTGGAGAAGCTGACGACGCCTGCGACGCTGTTCGGCTCTTTATTGCATGCACTGACTCTGGCAATTACCGTAGTGGTGGTTGCCGTGCCGGAAGGCCTTCCCATGATGATCACCGTCGTACTTTCTGCGAATATGCGCAGAATGCTGAAGGACAATGTGTTGGTACGGAAGCTGGTCGGCATTGAGACCTCCGGAAGCTTGAACATTCTGTTCACAGATAAGACGGGAACCCTCACCAAAGGGCAGTTATCCGTTGCGCATTTTGTAAAGGGCGATGGGAAAGAGTATCAAAGCAAAGAAGAGTTTTTGCGCAAAGCAAGACCTTTGTATGATATTTTTGAGCTTGGCAGTTATTTTAATACCGGGAGTGCTGTGTCAGAGAATCGGGCGGTCGGAGGAAATGCGACGGATCGCGCCTTATTGTCCTTCGTTCTTCCGGTGAGTGAAAAGACAAAGCATTATCAAAAAACAGAGGAGGTTCCCTTTGACAGCGCCCGGAAATTTTCTTCCGTTCAAATCAAAGGGGAAAAAGAATATGTTTTGATAAAGGGAGCGCCGGAAAAAATCCTTCCCAAGGTTTCCCGGTATTACGACGAGTCGGGAAAGATCTGTTCTTTGACAAACCGAAGCATTCTTCAGAAAAAGTGGAATGAGATGGCACACCAGGCAATCCGTGTGCTGGCGGTTGCCGTTTCAGAGAAGAATGTTTCGAGGGAAGGAACGTTTGAAAATCTGATCTTGGTTGGATTGGTCGGCATACGGGATGAGATTCGCCCGGAAGCGCGAAGTGCCATCCGGCAGATGCGGGAGGCAGGCGTGCAGGTGATTATGGTCACCGGTGACAACAAGGAAACCGCCGCCGCCATCGCACGGGAAACAGATTTGATCGGTTATCATGACGGGAGCATGGTGCTCACCAGCGGAGAGCTGTCACAGCTGAGTGATGCACAGTTAAAGCAGATGCTTCCGAAAATTTGTGTGATTGCAAGAGCGGTTCCGACGGATAAAAGTCGCCTGGTTCGCATCGCGCAGGAAATGGATTTGGTCGTCGGCATGACAGGAGACGGCATCAACGATGCACCGGCGCTGAAACGGGCGGATGTCGGTTTTGCAATGGGAAGCGGCACAGAGGTGGCAAAGGAAGCGTCTGATATTGTGATTGTAGACAATGATTTTGCTTCCATTGTCAAGGCAATTTTGTATGGCAGAACCATTTTCAAAAGCATTCGGAAGTTTATTGTGTTTCAGCTTACCATGAATCTTTGCGCGGTCGGCGTTTCGATGATCGGGCCTTTTATCGGAATTGATTCGCCCGTCACCATTGTGCAGATGCTTTGGATTAATATGATTATGGATACTTTGGGCGGTTTGGCGTTTGCCGGAGAACCTCCGCTTTCCGAATATATGAATGAGAAGCCAAAACGCAGAGAGGAACCGATTCTGAACGGATATATGCTCAACCAGATCGGCGTGATGACCGCTTTCATTCTGACCTTGTGCATTCTTTTCCTGAAATGCGGTTTTGTGAAAGAGTATTTTCATTACAAGGAGAATGATATTCCTTTTCTGACTGCGTTTTTCACCTTCTTTATCTTTTTGAGCATTTTTAATTGCTTTAATGTGAGAACCACCAGAGTGAAAATTTTCTCCAACCTGTGGCAGAACAAAATCTTTTTGGTGATTATGTGCGGTGTGCTTTGCGCGCAGATCTTGTTTGTCTATTTTGGCGGAGAACTGTTCCGCACCACACCTTTGCCGCTTGGAGAGCTGAAAATTGTCATTCTTTGCGCACTGATTGTTTTTCCGGCGGATATGATACGAAAAGCCGTTTTGAAAATCAATCGAAAGAATTGTTCGGTTTAAAAACGACGGTATAAGCAAAAACACGCATATCACTTTTTAAGATGGTGAACCACCCCCAAAAGTTAGACCAAAACCTAACGATTGGGAGGTCGGTTCAAAATCCACAGCCTTTTAGTTTTGATAGATTGCAAAGCGGTAACTGCTTTTATTGGGTTATGATAGGTTTCATTTCGGAGCGTGTGCGGTATCATATCCTGTAATTACGGTACTATGTGCATCATTGCATTCGGATTTATGCCGCCTTCTTCATGATACACATTACATCCGTGGCAGTCGATATTCATTCTGTTGTCAAAACCGAGAGAAACAATCATTCTTCCGCTCTCATCAATAAAAGTGGTATGGTCATTATCCTTGTCGTAATAATCAACCGTTTCACCGTCAATTATCACCTTGGTTGAGCCCGGTGTAAACACATAGGTTGAGCCGCGGTATTTAACGGTTGCGGTACGGTCGGATTCGTTCCACACGATATCAGCACCAAGCTTTTCACAAAACTCTCTAAGCGGCAGCCATAAATGCTTTTTAATATAAGGCTTAATTGTAAAAGGCTTCAAATGACTGTCGATTTCGATTTTTTCGGATTTTGAAACATCGTCTACCGGGTACTCTGTATCATTTACAATTATGCTTTTGATTTCATCGGGTTTGACGATTCTTTTTGCCCATGCGTAAAAATGTCCCATATTTGTTTCGACATTGCTGCCACTCCAGCTGTATAACTGATTGAAGGTCTTCATTTCACCGTTTTTCATTCTGAAATAAAAGTAATTTGTACTAATGTCGCACCAATCGCAAACATTTTTTTCGGTTACGGGATAGCTTAATTCAATTGCTATCGGATTATAGCGAACCTCAATATTATCGAATTTAAGCGTCTTTGTTTCTATATTACTTTCCATAGGGATAAAAATTTTGGGCGAGCCTTTTATTTTGTTTGTGCAGATATAAAAATCAATCTTATCTTTGTTATCAATCGAATCACATTTCAAAACAAAGTATTTCTTTTTATCCGTATCAAATTTTTTGTTTAGGGAACCGGTTGTGAATCCACTGCTGTAAGCCTTGTCATAGTCAACCGGACCGAACCCGATTGTGTCCATATCCCAGAAAGTGCTGTTTCCTCTTTCGTCAACAGCATTAAATTCAGCGATTGCCACATCAGTTTGTGCTTCCATCGAGAAAATAACAATAGCCTGTTTTTCCGCAACCAAGTATTGCTCAAGGTTGAGCGTATAGTTTTCATCGCTTACGCTTTGTTTTTCTATTTTTACAAAGTCAGCCAAATACGCAGTATCACCGCAGAATACTTCATCAAAAAACTCGTTGCTCATTGCTGCGGCACATACAGATGTTGCAATAGCAAACGCCATTAAAACAGCCATTGCAACCGTTCCTTTTTTTCTTATTTTTTTACTTGCTATCAGAGTAAGTCTTTTTTTCATACCTTTTTTCCCTCCAAAAAATGTTGTAGTCATATATGATTTTTTTTGATTTTGTGTTTTTAGAAAGTTTATCAGCATTTCACCGTAAAACACCCTTGTTTCATACGCTTTTCCTTTAAGCACTTTTTCGTCACAAGCCGTTTCACCGTCAATTTCTATTGCCCGTGCCATAATATAAGCAAAGGGGTTGTACCAATTGAGCGATATAAAAATTAACGTGATAAGCTGATACAAAATATCTTTTCGTTTGTAATGTATCAATTCGTGGCGAAATATAAAATGCAGTTCATCATTTGAAAACTCATTTTCGCTTAATATGATAAA
>CAKRUL010000099.1 GCA_934403665.1 uncultured Clostridia bacterium
TTCCACCAGCATCCGCATCAGCCGATTGCAGTCCTCCCGGCTTTTGCCTGGAAGCCGCGTAATATACAAATGTCCGTTTGCCTGATAATCCGGTCCGGAATGTTTCAGCACTTCTATCGGCAGACCATCCAATCCTGCATCGTATGCCCGAATAATGTTTTGACGAATCCGCATCATTTCCCGATACCGTTTCAGCTGCCCTATTCCAAGCGCCGCGGCCATATCGGTCATGTTGCATTTATAGCCGAGAGAGACAATATCGTATTCCCACGCACTCGCCTCTTGTTTGGAAAAAGCGTCTTTGCTCTGCCCGTGCAATGACAGAAGCATATATTTGTGGTACAGTTCCTCATCGTCCGCTTTGCCTGAATCGCGCCAGGTCACCGCTCCGCCTTCCGCCGTCGTCAGATTTTTCACCGCATGGAAGGAAAAACAAGTGAAATCTGCCACCTGGCCGGACAGCATCCCATAACGAACCGATCCAAAGGAATGTGCCGCATCGGCAACCACCACAATTCTTCCGAAGGCCTGCTGAAGCTCATTTTTTGGCTGAAACAGCTTCCTGTTCCGGTCAATAAGGTCATAGATCCGTTCATAATCGCACAGAACTCCCGCAAAATCAACCGGAATGATAGCTTTTGTGCGTTCGGTTATAGCGCGCTCTACCTGCGCATAATCCATCTCAAAGGAATTTGCAGCGACATCGATCAGTACAGGTGTCGCCCCCACATGGGCAATCACACTGGCAGAAGCCGTGTAGGTGTATGCCGAAGTAATCACCTCATCCCCCGGACCGATCCCCAATATCCGCAAAGTCTGCTCCAGACAGGCAGTTGCAGAACTCATACAAACTGCTTTTTTTGTATGACAATACTCTGCGATCTGCTGTTCAAACCGTTTTGTTTTCGGACCGGTTGTAATCCATCCGGACTGTAAAACACCGACAACCTCCTGAATCTCTTGCTCTGTAATATCGGGCGGAGAGAATGGTATGTACCTTTGCATTTTGCGTATACCCCCAATAATCATATATAAAAAACCGCAACCCAGATTTTCTGGTTTGCGGCAACTGGCTGTCATAACTCTTCGTAAGAGCTTTAGACCCTATAGCTTTGCGTACCTGCCTTTCAGCAGGGTTGCTCTTATCACGTTTTAAAAGCGTATTCCAGCACAGAAAGGAATTTAGCAACCCGCCTTTTTCAGCCGTTCTGCCCGAAAAAGGAACATTTCACTGACATGAGCCACAAAAGCTCAAGCCCCTGCGCCACTACTGTTATTATACAGGTTTCTTTCCAAAAAGTCAATATGTGAATTCATGGCAAGGACGGCGTCGGCGGTACCTCGGACAGAACCGCGCAAAAGATTTTCACACAGTTCTTCTATTCTCTGGTGCAGAAAGAAATCATTCCGTTTTTGCAGATCAATTCCGGCTCTCCCTGAATCAAGGGCAAGGCATAGTCAAAAAATGCTTCAGTCACACCGGAGCCGTCTTTGGCAATCATCGACATGGGCATTTTCTTTTCCAGATTTGCAATATCTGCAACAGGCTTCGGTGTATAGTTAATTTCATACCGAGCAGTATTTTTCCGGTCAAAGCAAATCATAAAACCGTTTTCTCCTCGCTCCAGACATTCCACTGCCTTTTCTCCTGCCCGGAAAGCTTCCTCCACATCCTGCCGTGCCGCACCCTGCGAAAAACATCTCTGCAGAGTGTTCAGCTCAACCGTGCGTGTTTTATACCCCAGATTCTTTTTGATATAATGCTCCAGCGTGCGCCCGGCGCCGCCCAGAACAGCATGTGCAAACGGGTCATTCGGATTATATTTCTTATGAGAATACTCACAAATATAGGTGCCGTTTTCATCCTTGATTCCTTCCGAGATTGCCACAACCAAACTCTTGCTGGTTTTGTTTTTCTGCTCAAGCTGTTTCAGAAATTCATCCATCTCAAAAGGAACCTCCGGCAAACAGATCATATCCGCTCCGCAGAACTCCCCGTCTTTTGCCAGACAGGCAGCTCCGGTAAGCCAGCCTGCATTGCGACCCATCACTTCCACCAAGGTCACGGAATCAATATCATACACTTTGGAATCCAAGGTAAGCTGACGGACGGCATTCGCCACAAATTTCGCCGCAGAGCCATACCCCGGTGTATGATCGGTGCCTGCCAGATCATTGTCTATGGTTTTCGGAACGCCGGCAATTTTCAGATGCTTTCCTGTTTTCCGCGCATAGCTGGAAAGCTTGTCCACCGTATCCATCGAATCGTTTCCGCCGATATACAAAAAGAACTCAATATCATATTTTTGAAAAACCGAAAAAATCGTTTCATAAACCGCTTCCTCTTGATCCTCCGGAAGCTTTTTCCGGCACGACCCCAAATAGGAAGAAGGTGTCTGTTTCAAAAGCTGAAGCAGTCTTTCATCTTCAAATCGATCCAACCCTATGATATGCTCCGCAATCACACCGTCTATTCCGTTCACCGCGCCGTACACCTTGCGTCCGCTTTTCAGACCTGCACGCACAACGCCTGCAAGCGATGCATTGATAACCGCTGTCGGTCCGCCCGATTGCCCAACCAATAAATTCCCCATTGTTTTTCTTTCTCCTTTAGATAATGATTTTACCTTCTATAATCACCTGCGTCACACGAGCCATAATGTCCAGCGGCTGTTTGTCAAACACTGCAACATCTGCATGCTTTCCCACCTTCAGAGAACCGACAAGATCCCCGATTCCGGCATGCTTCGCAGGATTGATTGTGATGGCCTCCAAAGCCTTTTGATATGCCATTCCCTCCCGCCATGCCAAGGTGGCACAAAGAGACAAATACTGAATCGGGATAACCGGATGATCGGTGATTAACGCAATATCCAGCCCCGTTTCGGACAGCTCCTTCGGCGTTTGAAAAGACAAATTTTTCAATTCCGGCTTTGAGCGGTCGCAAAGACACGGTCCCACCAGACATTTTGCTTTCAGCTCACGGAGCTCCTCTTTGATCAGGCGTCCATCGGTGCAATGATCCAAGGTATAATCCAAGTGAAATTCCTCGGCGATCCGCACAGCCGTCATCATATCGTCTGCCCTGTGTGCGTGTGCCTTCAGCGGAATTTCCCTGCGTAAAAGAGGAAGCAGACTCTCGCACTTTGCATCATATTCCGGTCTTTCTGCATCCTCCTCCCCGTTTTCAAATTTCTCAACCGCCTTCCGGTATTCCTTCGCTTTGAACAGCTGTTCGCGAATCAGGGCAGCGGTTGCCATCCGGGTCACAGGCGGCTGATTTTTCTCATGATAAACACTTTTCGGGTTTTCGCCAAAAGCACATTTGATTGCCGCAGGATTTTTCAGAATCATCCGATCCACCCATTTGCCGTGAGTTTTCATGGCAACAAAGCTTCCGCCCATCGCATTGGCACTGCCCGGTCCGGTCACCACGGTTGTGACCCCTGCCCGCCATGCCTCCTCGAAACTATGGTCAAACGGGTTGATGCCGTCAATGGCACGAAGATGCGGTGTCACCGGATCGGAATCCTCATTGATGTCATCTCCCTCAAATCCGAGTGCATCCTCCATCAGCCCGATATGACAATGAGCCTCCACCAATCCCGGCAAAACAAACTGCCCGGAGGCGTCAATCACCTCATCCTCATCGGCAGGACAGTCTTTCATATCGCCCAGCTCCACAATCCATTTGCCCTCTGTGCGAAGAAACCCCTTTTCAATTCTTTTTCCCTCATCCATCGTCAGGATGGTTCCGTTTTTGATTAACATCGTTTTCTCTCCGTTATCTTGTACTGTCATGTTCTTCTCCGCATTCTTTCCCTCTTTTTCATGAAAGAGAAGTGGAAACGAAAAGAACAAATACGCTGTTCTATGTGCTTGTAATACAAGAGATTTTTCGCCGACAGAAACGCCTTCCCGTCGGCTCTGTAGTTTTATTATAACATCCGACAAAGAAAAAATCTACCATTTCACCGGATTTTTCGGGAAGAAAATATCTTGTAGCGCAAACTTTTCGGCACGAAATTCTTATTTTTAAATTGCTGAAAATAAAAATAAAAAAGTATTGCAATCCCCTCCGAATTGTGTTATAATCATTTCAAGCAAAAGAAGTAACTGTGTCATCGAAAAGAAAAACAGTCAATCTTGTTTTTAAAAACGGAAGAAACGGCCCGTTGGTCAAGCGGTTAAGACTCCGCCCTTTCACGGCGGCATCACGAGTTCGAATCTCGTACGGGTCACCACGTCGGAATGGACTTTGCTCCATTCCGATTTTTCTTATGCAGAAAAATCAGTCATACGCTCCGTCATTCCTCCTTTTCGCAAAAAGGCACGCTCTGTTCATCTGTTCGGTTGCAAGCGCCCTCACGACGTCTCACTGTCGCTATCACCTTTTTGCGAGGAAAGCGCTTTTAGTGCATATATATTTATATTATTCGATTTTTATTGATTCCCTCTTCGCTTGAATTTTAGATGTCGTTTTATGAAAAGTAATAAGGAATGAGAAAAGTACAACCTCGCTTTTGCGCGTTTGAAATTCAAAAGAAATGATCTCGTTTTTATGCATGTGATACAGATAGGAATAACGGCATCCCTCTATCAGGAACACAATAGCCTCATCAGAATGGACTTTGCTCCATTCCGATTTTTCTTATGCAGAAAAATCAGTCATACGCTCTGTTAAATTGACAAAAAGGACAATGTGCATTGCACACTGCCCTTTACTCTCTATTCTTCTCTGCTCTCCTGCAAGGAGAAGGTTTCGGTATTTCCGAATCCAAGGAACGGTTTTATTCGATCGAAGAATCCATTGCGGTTTTGCCTTTTGTGTTCTCGCCTCTTCTCCGTTTTCTCACCAATCGGTAAATCACCCAGCCTGCGGCAATCAAAAGCACTCCGATGCACACCCAGGCCAGCACAAACCCTGTTGTATTGGTGAAACTCCCTTTTGCGGTGATTTTATTGACCGTTCCGGGAATCAAAATCCACTCCAGCGTTTTTCCATGGTCGGTTATCTTCCCAGCATTACTGGAAAGCACCTTGTCCGGAAATTTTATGACAATCTTCATGGTTGCATTTGCAAGCAGCTTGTTGACGCCCTCTTTTTTGGCTTCCGCCTGCTGTTGCTGTGCATCGGGCTGTGCTGCCTTTTTCACTTCCTGATCGTCCACTGTCACATTTTTCTTTTCATAAATTTCATTGTTCTTTTGCGTGTCGGTTGAATCTCTTTTGTCAATCACCGTCACATTATTGTTCTGATAAACATTCGCAGCCGTTGACTGCGGCTCCTCCGATGTCAATTCTTTCGAAACATCCGGCAGAAGTTCGTCTTTTTTCTGTCTCAGAAACTCCTCCGTCAGGAAGGTTAAATCAATGGACGAATCCAGCTGAAACGTATCAGCAAACATTCCTTCTGTAATTGTCAACCCCTTCAGAAGCGCGCCGGAATAATCCACATTTTCTTCATCGGCTTTTCCTGCGACTGCAAGTTCGTCAGGCGTAACATCTCGTTTGACCACTTTAATTCCCCGAAAACCATCCTCTTCATAATCCTGAACCTCATATTTGTCCTCGGTGAAATGCTTCCGGAACTGCAAAACCAATGTGTTGACAGCATCTGCATCCGCCGTCTTGGTGTCAAAGAGAATTTTATATTTTGCATCTGCAGAACCGCCGCGGTGAATTTTAAATTCATATGTTGCGTTTACACATCCGGAAAAAAGCAACGCAATGCTCATCAGGATGGAAATCAAACCCACAACTTTTTTCACGATACAATCCCTCCAGTACTCGTTTTGATCTGCCCGGAAAGTCGGCTTTCCGGCAAATCTTTGTCTTTTTCTATGAAAGACTTTTTATTATGTATTGAGCGGACTCTTTTATTTTACACGAAAACGTCTCAAATTTCAATACCAAAAACCGTTATTTTCCAAATACTGGATGTTTTTTTCTTTTAACGCTCTTTATAGAC
>CAKRUL010000100.1 GCA_934403665.1 uncultured Clostridia bacterium
GCATTGATGGTTGTCACTGTGCAAGCAGGAATTGCAACCGATACACGGCATCACTTGATAATCCGCAACCGAAATCATTTCCACCTGATGGCTTTTCCGGGCGCCTCTTGCAAAAGCCTTTGCCAGCAGCTCGGTGTTTCCGTTCTTTCGCGGACTTCCAATCAAAATCAGTATGCGCAAGTGGATTCCTCCTTTCCCTTTGCAGGCATCGCATTCTGCGAAACGTGAAAGGTGCGGTAAAAAAGCCGCACATGTTCCTCCAATTTTTCCAGACATTCCGCTTCCCGCTCCGGCTGACGATCACAAACCCCCAACAGGGTGATGACCGGTGAAACATACATCATTGCCAACGCATCGGGATTCCCGTTTTGAATCTCGCCGTTTGCAATCAGACTTTGAAAAATATCGGCATGATAGGCGATAAGCCGCTCCACAAATCTCTTGGAATACAATGCCGAAAGTTCCGGGGATCGAAACTGTTCGATGGTCATCATGCGGCGAAACCGGCTGGTCGTCTTGTTGCGCAAGGAATAGCAAAAGATTTGATGAACCTTTTGCATCAGAAGCTCCTCTGTAATTGTCAAAAAGACGTCAAAATTCTTCCCGGAATCCTGCACATGAATATCAATCGCATCGGTATATTTTTCATATTCCACAGCCGTCTCTTCCACAATCGCATCAAAAATAGCCTGCTTGCTTTCATAATGATTATAAAGCGACGGCGCTTTAATCCCAACCGCCTTCGCAATTTCCCCCACACTGACCGAATCGTATCCGCGTGACGAAAACAACTCCAATGCCTTTTCAAGAATTTTCTTTTTGGTATCCTCCTGCTTCATAACTTCTCCTTTAACTAACATTCGTTAGTTTTATTGTAATACGGAATTTGTTTCTTGTCAATCTTTTCGGGAAATTTCTTAAAATCAAGGCGAAGAATCAGAAACGGCGGCTCTGTTCCCCAAAGCCGCCGCTACACCTATCAAAATTTCACTTTTTACACGATCCGGGAGAAGAAAAATCTCCACTTTTTTGCCCTATTCACTCAGCCGCAGTCTGCTTACAATGCTTGTTCTGCACATTTTATCATAACAGACAGAAGGGATAAGCACCGAAAGAACAGCGAGAAGGAGAAAGGTCAGAACCAGCGGCATGACGGTGAAATGATAGGTGAAAAACCACATCTGATTGGAAAGCGCCAAGACAAAGACATAGCTTAACACACTGCCTGCCGTCAGTGTAAACCCGGCGGAGAGAGCCGAATAACAGACACCCTCGCAGAGAAGCATCTTTTTGAGCTGAATGCCCGTCATTCCGATGGACTGCAGCATTGCAAACTCATGCTGTCTTGCAGAAATAGAGGTCATCATGGAATTGATAAAATTCAAGATGCCGATTAACCCCAACAGAAAGCTTAAAATGCCGCCGATCATCAAATACATGTTTTGTGCATCGCGAAAGCTTTCCACATAGCCGGAGCGCGCTTTGTAAGTAAGATTCGGATGAACGGTTTCACAAACCTGTTTCACCCATTGTTCCACATCGTCGTATTTTTCGTTTTCCACGTTAAAAGACAGATTGAAAGCGTTTGTCTCTCCGGTTTGTGCGATAAATTCGCTTGCGCTCATGGTGAAATATACGTCTAACAGACTGGAATACTGTGGTCCGAGCGCATACGCAATGTCCCCGATTGCCATCACCTCATACTCTTTTGTGCGGCCGTTTCCGAAACCAATCGTGACTTTGTCCCCCACATTGTAATAACGTCCGCTTCCATCGTCCGCATAGGAGGAAACGATGATTCCCTTTCCGCTTTGAAACCGCTCCGCATCAAAGGTTCCGTCATAGATCTGCAGCTTATCTGCCGCAATTCCATCCACACCGTAAAGACGCGAAATCATTCTGCGGTTTTCTTGGATGTCGCGCACCAGCTGCCCCACATATTTTTCAGGAAGCTCCGCCCGATAGTCCTCGCAGATTTTTTTGGCATTTTCCCAAGCTGTCTCGCTTAAGCGGTGTGTTTGCTCCTTCATATAAACACAACCCGTTTCCCGGACACCGTCCAGCTTCTCCGTTTCATGAATCAGTTCCGGCGCGATGCTGTCAAAATGCCGTTCGGTGCCTGCGGCAGACAGAATGGTTTGATCCGTAATGTAAAAATCCGATACCACACTGTTCTGGAGATATTTGTCCAGATCAAAGCCCCGGCTGAGTGTCACTGTAACATTCAGAAGAATCATCGACAAGGAAATCGAGAGAATAACCGAAATTGCCTTTTTGGGCGTTCTTTTGATCGCATCATAAGCCATTGAGATACAGGTGATCTTTGCGGTTTTCTTTTTTTGTTTTTTGGGATTCCGCTTTTCCGTATAGCGAACGGCATCCATCGACGAAATCTTTGCAACATACCGGCAAGGCTTAATACAGCTTATCATTACGGTCAAAAACGTAAAAATTGCGCCGCCGGCAAACACGATCGGACTTGCCGAAACACCGTAATGATGAATCGTTGTTGTCTGTAAAACGACGGGCACCAATCCAAAGGAAAGCAGAAATCCCAACAGCAGTCCGGCAGGGATTCCGACAACGCACAAAAACGCCGCCTGCTTTCGCACAATTTTTTTCAGCTGCCGATTCGTTGTGCCGATTGTTTTTAATAAGCCGTAAAACCGGATATCGCGCGAAACCGAAATATAGAATATGTTATAAATAATCAGATAGGACGAAAGCATAATCAGAAGAAATATGCCAAGAATCAAAGACACGGTCTCCGCATCAACCTCCGAGGCAGCATATGCCCAGTTGACTCCCTCTGTCACACTTTCATCAAAACCGCATCGTTCCTTCAGCTTCTGCATTTGCCCTTCAATGTCAAACGCAGAGGAAAACCACAAAGCGGGATGGACGGAGCCTGCTTCAAAGGAATATTCTCCAAATTCTTCCGGCACATCCTCCCAAGCCGGAGCAACCTTGTCGGCAAACGCTTCAGAAACAAACGCCTGGTTGGCAAGCATAATGTCATCGACACTCCAATAGCCGCACAAGATGAAAACTTCTTCATATTTTTTGCCGTTTGCCGTGAAGGTAAGCGGAACCGCTTCTCCAAGCCTGCGCTGGATTCCAAGTGCATCCAAAACCTGTACGGTGGTCGCAAGTTCCATTCCTTTTTCAGGCAGTCTGCCGATTGTCGGCAGGGAAAAAGACCACTCCGCAGACTTTTCTTCCGTGTATCGAATCTCGGTATAGGTTTTGGAAAGCTCCGGATTTTCCGCCGTGCCCACCATTCTATTATAGGAAATATCCCGGATGCCCGGATCGCTCTTCAAAACCTCATATTGCGGCTGGGTAAGATACTTAAAGCCTCCGTGCGCTTTGGTTCCGACCTGACGCATCGTTGTTTGCTGAAGAGAGTTTAGCGCACTCATTCCGATGCTGAAAACCGTGGTGAACAAAATTGCGGTCAAAAGAATCGCAAACAAGCCGATGATATTCCGCGTTTTGTTATATCGAAACGTCCGTTTTGCAATTCTTTGAATGGTCTTTCTGCTATTAACACGATACATTGTGCTCACCTGCAATTCTGCCATCTTCAATCCGAATCGTTCGGTCTGCCATTTGTGCAATCGCATCGTTGTGGGTAATCATCACGATGGTTTGCTTGAATGCATCGCTTGTAATCTTCATCAGCCCCAGAACATCCAGGCTTGTTTTGCTGTCGAGATTGCCTGTGGGTTCATCGGCAAGAACGATGGCAGGCTTCGCCGCAAGCGCCCGTGCAATGGCAACCCTTTGCTGTTGTCCCCCCGAAAGCTGAGACGGAAGCCGGTTTTCTTTTCCGGAAAGTCCAAGAACCTCCATCACCGTTTCCGTATGCTTTTGATCCACTTTGTTTCCATCCAGCTCAACCGGCAGGACAATATTTTCATACACATTCAATGTCGGAATCAGGTTATAGCTTTGAAAGATAAATCCGACCTTTCTCCGTCTGAAGATGGTCAAGGCATTGTCGTCCAGCGAAAAAATATCTTTTTCTGTGCGCAGCACCTTTCCCTCAGTGGGACGGTCCAGTCCGCCCAGCAAATGTAAAAGCGTTGACTTTCCGCTTCCCGATGTGCCGACGATTGCAACAAATTCTCCATCCGCCACCGAGAGACTGACCCCATCCAGCGCCTTCACACAGTTGTCTCCGCTGCCATAATATTTTTTTAGATTTTGTGCTTGTAAAATACACATTTGTAATCCCTCCAATACTGCTTTTGCAATATTCATTATAGCAGAGGATTCTTTCTCAAATCTTTCGGAAACCTTACAGTTTTGACATATTTGCCTGTTTCGGGAGGAATACAGAAAAGGTTGACCCTTGGTTCTTTTCTGAAACGACCTTCACATATCCGCCCTGTTTTGCTATGATTTCACGGGATAAATACAAGCCGATTCCGACCCCCGGACAATCACTTACCATGGACGAGCGGTAAAAACGGGTGAATATTTTCGGAAAGTCCTCTTCCTCGATTCCGATTCCGTCATCCGCAATGTCAATTTTCACGAACAGTTCATACGGCATTGCCGATAGAATAACGTGTCCCCCGGGCGGAGTATATTTGATGGCATTGTCCACAATGTTGGACATCGCCTCCAACGTCCATTTGAAATCAAAAAGAGCCGTCATATTTCCGGGATTCTCTATTTTCAACTCAATATTCTTTTGCCTTGCCCTGCTTTCAAAATCCAGATGGCGGAAAAGTTCTTCAATGGAATGCTCCTTCGGCGATACCGATACGATGCCATTTTCCAACCGGGAAATTTTGATCAGCGATCGAATCAAAAAATTTAGTTTTTCGGTCTGTGTCTCAATATGTCCGGCAAGCTTTCGCGCATTTTCACTTAAGCCATCGTCATCACATAAGAGCTGCGCATAGAGCAAAATATTTGCAATCGGCGTCTTTGTTTGATGCGAAATGTCCGAAATCAGGGATTTGATCGTCTCCTTTTCCGAATTGATCTGGGCAAGCGAGGTTTTGCCGGCGGATAAATAACAATACGTTTTTGTTTCGATTTTCGATAGCCGCTTTTCACTGAATTCCGATTCGGTAAAAGTATTTGCCAGCGCAGCGTCAAGCATTGCGTCCAAACGGTTCAGCATTTTGATCTGCCCGAAATGCTGAATGAGGAGCATACAAATCAGCAGAAAAATCACAGATAAGAAAAAGATCATCATTTTATCCTCTCCAATTCATAGCCGATGCCGTAAACTGTCTTAATCGGAAGTCCGGGCAGTTTCTGCCGAAGCCGCTTTACGGAAACGGACAAAGCGTTCTCCTCCACAAACTCCGCACCATCCGTCCATACGCGGTCAATCAGCGTGTTGCGCGGCATCGTTTTTCCGATATTCTGCATCAGTATCTTTAATAACCTTTGCTCGGTTTTGCTCAGCTCAACCGGAATATCATCACAAGTAAATTTCATATTTTCAAAATCAAAAACAAAATTCCCATATCGAAAAACGTCTGCATGCTCCTGTTTTCTTCGGATGACGGCGTTCACCCTCGCGCGGAGCACAGCAAGGGAAAAGGGTTTTGTGATGTAATCGTCTGCGCCGCTCTCTAAGCCGGTTACAATATCAAGCTCCATATCGTCGGCAGTGAGAAAGATAATCGGCACTTTGCTGTATGCTCTGATTTCTCTGCAAAAATCAACACCGCTGCCATCGGAAAGGTTTTTATCCAGAAGAATCAGGTCAGGGTTCGCCTCCAGCCGGCTCTGCGCCTCCTGTATGCAATAGGCTTGCAAAACCTCGCAATTGGGAAAGGATAACGCAATTCCGTTATTCAACACCCGGTCGTCTTCCACAATCAATAGTTTCATTTTTATTTTCCTTTCTGCATACGACAAACATGATGAATGCCGCTTTTCTATCCCCGTTTTTCTGCATCGCTTTTGTTGCCGCTTGTACCTGTATTCTACCT
>CAKRUL010000101.1 GCA_934403665.1 uncultured Clostridia bacterium
TGTTTCGGTTGTTCGCTTATGTGTTTTACAAGAGCTTCTACCTGCCGAACATTCAACCCTTCTTTGATAATGCGGTTTGCAATCTCCAATTTTTGTTCGTCAGATTGCAGAGTGATAAGAGCACGGGCATGTCCGCTGGATAAAGCACCGGATACAATCAACTGAATCACACCATCAGGCAGACTTAAAAGACGCATGGAATTGGCAATTGCTGTCCGGCTTTTTCCAACCCGTTTGCTGATTTCCTCCTGCGTCAGAGAGAAAGAATCAATCAAGAATTTAAAACCTTCCGCTTCCTCAATGGGATTCAAATCCTCTCTCTGCAGATTTTCAATCATAGCGACTTCGGCAGCTTCTTTGGATTCGTAATCCTTTATAATGGCAGGAATTTTCTTTAATCCTGCTTTTTTTGCAGCACGCCATCTGCGTTCGCCGGCAATGATGCGGTACATACCGTTTTCTTGTTTTACAACAATAATGGGGAGGATCACGCCCATCTCTTTAATAGAGGTGGAAAGTGCCTCCAGTTTATCCTCATCAAAATGCTTTCTGGGTTGATTTTTATTTGGCTCTACATCCACAAGATTCAATTCGCATACGATTGTTTCTCCGGAGGGCGAGAGCTTTTTTTCATCGGGAATAAGAGATGCAAGTCCTTTTCCCAAACCTCTTCTGGCCATGGATATCCTCCTTATTTGTTTTGCTTTAAAAATTCTTTGGCAAGGGCTTTATAGCTTTCCGCCCCCTTTGAATATTTGTCATAATAGAGAATTGGCGTACCGAAACTGGGAGCTTCCCCAAGACGTGTATTCCGGGGAATTGCAACCTTGTACACCTTTTCCGGAAAACAATCCTTCACATCCTGAGCAACCTGTATCGAAAGGTTTGTCCGTGTATCAAACATGGTAAGCAAAATGCCTTCGATCTCCAGATTCGGATTAAGTGAATTTTTGATGAGCTTGATGTTTTCAATTAAATCGCTGACCCCTTCCAAGGCGTAATATTCACATTGAATCGGAATGATAATGGAATCCGCAGCCGTAAAGGCGTTGATAGTAACATAGTTAAGAGAAGGGGGGCAGTCAATAAAAATATAGTCAAAATCGCTTTGGTATTGTGAAAGACTGTTTTTCAAAATATATTCTTTGTTCTCGATTTTATCCAGAGAAACTTCGACTCCCAAAAGATCCATATTGCCGGGAATCACAGAAACATTTTTATAATCGGTGGGGACAACGGTGTTTTCAATCGATTCACCTTCCATCAAAACATCATAATAGTTTTTAGAAACCTCGTTTTTATCAATTCCCAAACCGCTTGTTGCATTTCCCTGCGGGTCAGAATCAATAACAAGGACCTTCTTATTCAGCGCACCAACGCATGCGGCAAGGTTTACAGCAGTCGTTGTTTTTCCGACGCCGCCTTTTTGGTTGGCGATTGCTATAATTTTAGTCATAAAATCACATCCTATGCATGTTCAAACAATATAATATAAATAGTGATTAATGTTTATGAAACACATTTTTTCTGTTTCATAAAATAATTATACCATGTTTTTTGAAAAAAAGAAAGAGAAAAGAGATAAAATGTTTCACGTGAAACACATTTTTTATTTCACGTGAAACATTAAAAAAATAACGGAAAATAGGCAGAAACATTGACTTTATAAGGGTTACATATTATAATAAATAGGCAATGTTTTGCTGTAAAAGGCAAAAACAATTTTAAATGAATTTCAAGAAAAAATATACAGAGTAAAAGGAGCAAAAGATTGAAATATAAAATTATTCTTTTCATAATGATTATGATGCTGCTCCCGTGTTTTTTTGTACAGGCTGACATAACGGTTCCGGAGACTATAAAAATCGGATTAAAATATGGCGGGACAGCAGTGAAATCCGTTTCTATAAAAAACAACAACGGATTTCGGATTTCCACGGAGTCTGGCAAACAGGTTGCTGTTCTGGACGAAACCGGAATTTTGGTGGAAAAGGCACAAATCAATCAAGAAGAAAGCTATCTTATTATAGAAAAAGGCGGGTATTCGGATTACAGCAGTGCTTTGGCAGAAGCAGAAAAAAACAAAAACGACATTGTTTATTATGAGGATAATGTTTTTTATATTGCCCGCGAAAAAATAATGAATTACAGTGATGCCAATAATTTGTTGTGGGAGATTCATCAAATCAATGCTTCAGCTTATCTGGTGAACCCGAACGCGAAAAGAATCCGCATTTCTGATTTAAAAAGCGGAGAAACCAAACTGGTGTTCAGTGAACAGACCGGCGAAAATTTGGAGATTGCGTCGAAAAACAGCGGGACTCTTTTGATGGATACCACAGAATACCGGGGAAGTATTGTTTTTATCCGTCAGGACACAAGTGATATGACGGTGATTTCAAGAGTGAGTATGAATGAATATCTCTACAGTGTCACTCCCTCTGAAATCCCGGCAGGCTCCGGGTTGGAAGCGCTGAAAGCGCAGGCGGTTTGTGCCAGAACCTATGCGGTGCAGAACAACAATCGTCATGCTTCCATGGGATTTTCACTTTGCGATTCTCAACATTGCCAGGTCTATAAAGGTGTCAGCTGGGAAAAGGAAAAAACAACCCAAGCGGTCGAGGATACGAATCAACAAGTATTAACCTATGACGGCAAAATTATTACAGCGGTTTATTCGGCAAGCTGCGGCGGAAAAACAGAAGATGTGCAGAATGTGTGGGGCACACCGTATCCTTACTTGAAATCGGTGGATGACCCCTATTGCAAGGATGTTCATTGGGAAGTGCCGTTGGATTTTTCTGCAATCAGCCAGACACTGCTTGCAAAGGGATACGACTTCGGAAATCTTCAATCCATTGAAATTTTGGAACGCACCGCAACCGGAAGAGTTCTGAAAGTTCAGATTACCGGAGATAAAATGACCAAGGTGTTTGAACGGGAGCAAGCGCGTACCATATTCAATTTAAAAAGTCAATTTTATGATATTGTACCCCAGAATACCTTTCGTATTCTGACAACACAGGGTTTTTTGCATTGGAATATCAAAGGCAGAGAAATGCGCAGTATGGAGGGTCTTCGTAAAATAGAAGGCGATACCGTTACGGTGTTGACGGTGGAGGATGGCAAGGTGGTCTCTAAAACACTTCCCACTGCTTCCGGTTCTTTCGTGATTACAGGGGAAGGAAACGGGCACGGCGTCGGAATGTGCCAGAACGGTGCAATCGGGCTTGCTGAAAACGGATATTCCTATGAACAGATTTTAAAGCATTATTATACCGGTGTTGAGATTACAACGGGAGAATAGAGGAGCATTCAGAGTTGAAACGACAGGATTTTTATTATGATCTTCCTCCGGAGCTGATTGCACAGGTTCCGCTGAAGGATCGCACAGCATCGCGGCTGATGGTGCTGGACAGAACAAAAGATCAGATCGAACATAAAACCTTTCATAATGTCATTGACTATTTAAAGGAGGGAGACACCCTTGTGTTGAACGACACCAGAGTTCTTCCTGCAAGATTGCACGGCATAAAGAAAGAAACCGGCTCAGCAATTGAATTTTTGCTGTTGAGAAGAATCAACACCACGGATTGGGAAATTCTTGTGCGACCTGGTAAAAAGGCAAGGGAAGGCGCTCAATTTCAGTTTGGGGGCGATGTGCTCTCTGCGGAAATCATAAAGGTTCTGGAAAACGGAAACCGGATTGCAAGATTCACTTTTGAGGGCGTATTCGAGGAGGTATTGGATCGCCTGGGTGAGATGCCGCTTCCTCCTTATATTCATGAAAAACTGGAGGATAAGGAAAGATATCAAACGGTCTATGCAAAGCACGAGGGTTCTGCCGCCGCGCCTACAGCAGGGCTTCATTTCACAAACGCGCTTTTGGAGGAGATTCGCCAAAAAGGAGTGCATGTGGTGTTTGTCACCCTGCATGTGGGGTTGGGAACCTTTCGCCCGGTGAAGGCGGAAAACATTGAGGAACATCAGATGCATCAGGAATATTATATCATGACGCAGGAAGCCGCCGACGTCATCAATCGCACCAAAGAAGAAGGAAAGCGGGTGATTGCGGTGGGAACCACCTCCTGCAGAGTATTGGAAACGGTCGCGGATGAAAACGGCAGAGTGCGGGAGCAGGCGGGCTATACCGGAATTTATATCTATCCGTCCTATCGTTTCAAAATTTTAGACGGACTGATTACGAATTTTCATTTGCCGGAGTCTTCACTCATCATGCTGGTTTCTGCTTTGGCAGGCTATGAGAAAACAAGGAAGGCATATGAGATTGCCATCAAAGAGAAATATCGCTTTTTCAGTTTTGGCGACGCCATGCTTATTTTATAAAAAAAGAGAGATCTGCCGGAAATTTGGTTTCGGCAGAGGTAAGACGAAAAAGAAACGGAGTCATTATGTATCAGCTTATCAAAAAAGAAGGTTCTGCAAGACGTGGTTCTTTTCAGACAGTACACGGAGAAATCCAGACCCCTGTCTTTATGAATGTCGGCACCATTGCCGCAATCAAGGGGGCGGTTTCCAGCATGGATTTAAAGGAAATCGGCTGTCAGGTGGAACTTTCCAACACCTATCATCTGCATCTTCGCCCGGGAGACGAGGTTGTGCGCGAGATGGGCGGACTTCATAAATTTATGAATTGGGATCGGCCGATTCTGACGGACAGCGGCGGTTTTCAGGTTTTTTCTCTGGCAAAGCTCCGCAAAATCAGCGAGGAGGGGGTTCAGTTCAACTCCCATATCGACGGAAGAAAAATCTTTATGGGGCCGAAAGAGAGTATGCAGATTCAATCTAATCTGGCATCCACGATTGCGATGGCGTTTGACGAGTGCATCGAGAATCCTGCAGAATATTCATACACCAAGCAGTCTGTTGAACGCACCACAAGGTGGCTCCGGGTTTGCCGTGAGGAATTGGATCGACTCAATGAACAGCAGGGAACCATTAATCCGCACCAGATGCTGTTTGGAATCAATCAAGGGTCTACTTATGCGGATCTGAGAACAGAACATATGAAGCAAATCCGTGAAATTAACTGTGAAGGCTATGCCATCGGCGGTCTGGCGGTGGGGGAAAGCGAACAGGAAATGTATGAAATCATCGAGACGGTGGAACCCTACATGCCGCAGGACAAACCTCGTTATCTGATGGGGGTCGGCACGCCGTCCAATATTCTGGAAGCAGTGGCAAGAGGCGTGGATTTCTTTGACTGTGTGATGCCTGCCAGAAATGCCAGACATGCGACCCTGTACAGCCATCAGGGCATTCTTCATCTGCTGAACAAAAAGTATGAAAGAGATGACCGTCCGATTGATGAGGCGTGCGGCTGTCCGGCTTGCCGTCATTACTCCAGAGCATATATCCGTCATTTGTTTAAGGCGAAGGAGATGCTTGCCATGCGCCTGTGTGTTTTGCATAATCTGTATTTTTATAACCAACTGATGCAGGACATTCGGGATCATCTGGACAACGGCACTTTCTCTGCCTTCTGCAAAGAGAAATCCTCTCTCTACAGAAGAAAGGCAGAATGACGGAAAAAAGATCGAGTTTTGACATATGAACGTGATTTTTTAAAAAATGCTTGCGAAGTGAACAAAAAACAGGTATAATGTACTATAATCTTTGGATGAGAGCAGAAAAAAGGATTGCGAGGTTGGAATGCTTTTGCAAAAGTGTTTCATCTTGTTATAAATATTAACAAACAAAGGAGGTATGCGGAATATGGGTACAGGAGCAGAAGCGGTCGGAATGCCGAACTTTGCACAGCTGATCATTATGGTGGTTTTGATGGTTGCTATCTTTTATTTTATGTTAATCCGTCCGCAGAGAAAGAGGGACAAACAGTTTAAGGAAATGCAAGAAAAT
>CAKRUL010000102.1 GCA_934403665.1 uncultured Clostridia bacterium
CCTCCGATAGAAACATAGGGATGCAGGAGACAATCCTGTCCGCGCAAAAATTTTCTGCAGCCTCGTTTCAGTTACGTGCTCCTTCCAAGAGAAGAAAACAAAAATCTCGCAAAATCGATTGCCACAGCTTTCAAAACAAGTGCGAATGAAGCGCGGAGCACAGGTGTCCGCTTGAACACTGTGCTCCATGCTTCGGATCACCGATTGTTTTCGGTCACCCCGGATGTATCTTTACTTTATTCTTATGGTGCCGTAGGATTTAATATGCAAAAAGTACTAAAAAAACAAGGATGAAAAACAGAATCGAGCTGTTGTTGCCGCAACAGCAGTCTTCTTCACAACCGCAGCTATTTCCGCAGCCGCATCCTCTGCCGCCAAAAAATGAATTTAAAAATCTCATAATCAGTCTCCTTTCATGATTCATAAAAAAGGGGGGCACTAACAGTTTATTCCTCCCCCTGTTTTCGGTGCATAATAAATGGTTGAAAGTTAAAATCAGAAATGATATAATAATCTCAAAAAGGCGTACAGGTTAAGTCCTTGGGTGTCTTCCCCTATGCTTTGCATCAAAAAAGGAGCATTCGCAAATGAAACGAATCTTAGTGTTCTCCGACTCCCACGGAAGAACCGAAAATATGAAAAATAAGCTCACCCAGATTCCAGGAATCACTCATGTACTGTTTTTGGGCGACTGTCTGAGAGATATTGGTCCGATAAAACAATCAAGTCCGGACATCGTTTTTTTCAGCGTTCCCGGCAATAATGATTTTGGCTCCTTGCTGCCGGACGAAAGAATTGTCGAAATAGACGGTGTGCGTATCTTTCTGACGCACGGACATAAATATGGGGTGAAAGGAACCTATGACCGCATATTCTATCGAACCAAAGAATGTCAATGCCAAATCGGTTTATTCGGGCATACCCATTGTGCGGTAAAGCAACAGGAGGATGGCATTCTTCTGCTGAACCCGGGAAGCATTTCTCTCCCTTACCGCGGAACCCCGTCTTACGGGATCATTGAGATTGAAAACGGCAGTGCATCTGCCGATATATTATATTGTTGAGGTTTTTATGTTTCGTTATGTTTTTATGGATCAGGTCTCTTCCACAAATGACTATGCCAAGGAGCTCGCACTCCAAGGGCACAACAATCTTGCAGTCATCGCAAAGGAACAGACCAAAGGAAAAGGCAGACTGGGACGCTGTTTTTCCTCTCGTCAAAACAATGGCTTGTATCTGTCCCTGCTTTTTCAGCCGGAGGATCCTCTTTTGGTGCCTGTTGCAGCGGCACTCTCGGTTTACCATGTTATTGCAAAATACAGCGCCGACCCGGTAACCATTAAATGGCCGAATGATATTCTGGTGCAAATGGGGGCGTCCGACCGATATCAAAAGATATGCGGCATTCTTTGCGAATCCTTTTGGAAGAACAGGCGTCTCTATGTGGTCTGCGGCATTGGAATCAATATCGCGAATGATTACGGCGAAGAATTGAAAAAGATCGCAACCTGTCTGCAGGATCACTGTGCTTTTAACGGCACTGCCGCGTCCTTGGGACAGGAGGTGTGCGAAGTTTTTGAAAATTTGCTCCGGGAAAAAAAGCCGAAGCTGATTGCAGAATATAAATCTCATCTCCGGAACTTAAACCGCATGGTGCGTGTTCTGAAAGGACAAGAGGAAATCATCGGCACTTGCATTGATCTGAACGAAAAAGGAGAACTGCTGGTACAGACACCACAGGGAGAATGCCTGACCATTCATTCGGGGGAAGTTTCCATTCGGGATTTGTAAGCTCCGAATCCGCGGAAAGGGAATGAAAAAATGTCAAAAAAATGTTTTCATCTGCAAGAAAATACTGCTTTAAGAGAAGCAATGGAAGGCTTCTCTCTTTCCTGCGGCATAAATTCTTTTGTTGTAAACACGAAGGGGAAGCCGGTTGAACTACAGAATTCCTTCTGTCCCCTGGCAAAATATCAGCTTCCGGAATGCAAAGAATGTCTGCAGCATTTCCGGTTCGGATGTCTTTATTCCGCCTATCTGAGAAGATCCTTTCCGTTTTTCTGTCCGATTGGTTTTCTGCTTCTCGCCTCTCCGGTCATCGCCGGGAACCAATCAAGAGGCGCCGTGATCGCCGGTCCCTTCGTAACAACCGGTTTGAAAAAGACCAATGTCTTCCCGTCCCTGTGCAGAAATGCCCGGGCAGAAGAAATACAAGCGCTCCCCGTTGTGCAGCCAAAAAGAGTGTTTGCCCTTGCTAAAACCCTTTATTATCACATCGCATATGCCCTTCATTACAATCTTTCCGGAGATTCCAAGAATATTTCCTTGTTTGATGCCCTGCTCAAAAACTTTAAAAGTTTCTCAACCAATCAAAAGGAATTGGTTTGCTTCTCTAAAATGCAGGAAAAACAACTGATGGGCTTGATCGGAAAAGGTGACCGTGAAAAAGCGGAGGAAACCATCCGAATGAAGTTGAATCATTTTCTGATGATATGTGACAGAGACTTCGATATGTATCGGATTCATATGCTGGAGTATCTGATGTTTCTAAGCGATATCGCCTCCAAAAATAACGCCGCCCCGGAACAAATTTTCGGTATGGATTATTCTTCTTTGAATCTACTGAAGGAAATCACGGCAACAGAACCTCTTCAGGATTGGCTTGAAGCAGTTTTGCAACACTTTTTCGACTGCATGTTCTCACAGAATCAAGTGAAACACGTCAGTATCATTTATAATGCAATTCAATATATACAAGAAAACTATAATCAAAAAATTTACCTGGAGGATGTCGCCGGGATGATTTATCTCAATCCCTCCTATTTCAGCAGAGTATTCAAGGATGAAATGGGAGTGACCTTCCACAATTATCTGACCAATTACCGCATCGAAATGAGCAAAAACTTTTTGTCGGATCCATCCATTCCGATTCTCTCGGTTGCCGCTTTGGTCGGCTTTGATGATCAAAGCTATTTTACGAAAGTATTCAAGCGCAGAAACGGAGTGACCCCCCGGGTATACCGGAACCAGAATCAAAAAACGGAATAGAAAAAAGAAAGAAACCGCTCCGGCAGGAACCTGCCCGAACAGTTTCTTGTTTTTTCTGTCATGATAAAATCATTCTTAAAAATTATCCAGCAACGATTTATAAAACTCGCAGTAATCTTTCCGCTTCTTCGCCGTGAAGTCCATCGCCTCCCGCGGATGCCGGTTTAACTGACCGGTAAGCATATACTGCAGATCGTATCCCCAAACAACGCCCTGCTCTTTTAACGGAAGCATATATTTCTCGATAAAGGTCAAAACGCTATAGAGATTATACTTTGGATTTCTTAAAAATCCGAGCAACAGCTCGGTTGCACAATTGCCTGCGCCGCGCCCCATGCCTTGTATCGTGGTATCCAGATAAGATACCCCGTAAGACAAGGTCTCGATCGTATTGGCGAACGCCAGATTCTGATTGTTGTGTGCGTGAAAACCGACCTTTTTCCCTGCCGCTTCGGCGGCTTCAATATAGACCTTTGTCAGCTCACAGGCATTCTCAGGATACAAGGATCCATAACTGTCCACCAGATAAATGACATCCGCACAAGAACCGCAAAGCATCTCCAACGCCTGATGAATCTGGTCGGAATTTGCCTGGGAAATCGCCATAATGTTACAGGTTGTCTCATATCCGAGATGATGAAAATACTCTATCATTTCTATCGCGGCAGGAATCTGATGAATATAGCATGCGACCCGCACCATGTCAATCACGCTTTCGCTTTTTGGCAGAAAGTCTGTTTTAAAATCGCACCTTCCCACATCTGCCATCACCGAAATCTTCATGTCGGAAATATTTTCCCCGACAATCGAACGAAGATCTTCTTCCTTACAAAACTTCCATTTGCCGAAGTCCTCTTCCCGGAATAAATTTTTGCTGGCCTTATAGCCGAATTCCATATAATCCACGCCGCTTTTGATATTGGCCTTATAAAGCTCCGTGACAAACTCGTCTGTAAATGCAAAGTTGTTACAGAGTCCGCCGTCTCTTATCGTTGCGTCAAGAACTTTAATGTCGTCCCTGACTTCCATCAAATTCCCTTTTCTTGCTACCATTTTATGCTCTCCCAATTCCTTTTCAGACAATTTCGCTTTTTTGCAAAAGCGTATCTTTATTGTAACATAAAAACAGCGCTTGTCAACTGAAGACACCAGAATTGACAAGCCTCGCTTTTGCGCGTCCGTCAACGAAAAATATCGTCCAACAGATTCTGAATTTCTTGTCTCTTCTTTCCGGTCTGCTCATGATCCAGAAAAATCCGCACAATATCACCCTCCGCCGCCGCGGCAGGAAGCAAAGCCAAATCCACCGTCAAAACAGTGCCGTCCTCCGCCTCCAGGGATGCCTTATCGCCTTCAATCTGATCCACGATAAATTTTCTTTCCATTCAGTCTTTCTCTCCTTCCCGATTCAAAACTCCCATTCCTATTTTTCTGTGGCAACCGTCAGAGTTGTCCCATCTGTATGAATGATAATATCTCCGTTTTGATCGGTTCTATACACTTCGGCATTCTTCAGCGCTTCCAGCGTTTCCGCATGCGGATGCCCGTATTCATTTCCCTTTCCGCAGGAGATAACGGCAATCCGTGGATTCACCTTTGCGATAAATCGCTCCGAGGAAGAGGTCCTGCTTCCATGATGCCCGACCTTCAGCACATCCGACCGGATTTCATAATGCAGCATTTCGTTCTCGGAAAGCTTTTCCGCATCGCCGGCAAATAAGAAGCTGGTGCTCCCATAGGTGATACGAAGCACCGCACTGTAATTGTTTAAATCCTCATACTTCTCGTTTTTCTTCGGTGCAACCAGCTGTATTTTGTATGGATTCGCTTCCTTCAAAACCACTCCTGCCTCCGCTTTCACCGCCGGGATCTGTTTCTCTTTGATTTTTTGCAGCATATTTTCATAGGTTTTTGAGGTATGCACTGCGGGGGGAAAAACCACTGTTCCGATCTCCAGTTGATCAATCACATCCGCCATCCCTCCGATATGATCCGCATGCGGATGTGTGGCAATCAAATAATCTATTTTCCGAATCCCTTTTCTTTTCAATGTTCGGACGATATGCCTGCTCTGATCCTTTGTTCCTGCATCAATCAGAATGTTGGTTCCGTCCTCCATCCGAATGATTTCGCAATCTGCATTTCCCACATCTAGATAGGTGACTTCCATCCCGGAAACCGGTTCTGCGCCCTGCTCCGGAAGCTGACATCCTGTCAGAAGCAAAAGAACGGCCAAAAACCATAAAAAGCTTTTTTTCATTCTGCGTCTCCTTCCGGCGTCAATAATACGTTACCGTAACCCGTTTTCCCATTGCCCTCATGATTGCTGCCAACTCATCCAGCAGGCGGAGCTTAATGCTCAGATCCACCGGAAGGTTCGGATTTTGATGGGCAGGGTTAATGGCTTTTCCTACAAACAAATGCAACATGGTGCAATCCTCAATCAAAAGCTTCGCCAAAAGTGCCGCACCGTTTTTCTGATCCAGCGTTTTCAAATAGCCGTAATCAATATCATGCTTTGTATATTCTTTTAGGATTTCAACCGTTTTGGAGATCGTCAGCACGCCCTCCGTAACCAAGTCAATCCCATCTATATAAGCAATGGGCGGAATGTCGGGATCGATATATTCCAGACTGGTGGCAACCGGCTTTCCTGTCACTCTGCTGACAATATTAGCGCTGGTTCCGCCGCAGACCACCTTCTTCGCATGTTCGTCCGCCAAAAAATCGCAGACAAGCTTTTGATCATTGCCGGGCTCTTTGGGCGGACCGGAAAAAAGATCCACCACTTTATGGTTTAAAACC
>CAKRUL010000103.1 GCA_934403665.1 uncultured Clostridia bacterium
TAAATGCATCCGCCTGCGCTAACTGACAGGCTTGTATCATCTCTTCATCGGTTGCGTTTTCATTGCCCCAGCGCAGGTTTTCCCGAATGGTTCCGGAAAACAGCGTATTCTTCTGAAGAACCATAGCAACCTCATTGCGCAGTGTTTCAACGTCATACTGTCTGACATCAATTCCGCCCACCTTGACGGCTCCTTCCGTCACATCATACAAACGGGGAATCAACTGCACCAAAGTCGTTTTTGCGGAGCCGGTTCCTCCTATAATCCCAATCGTTTCCCCGGATTTGATCTCCAGATTCACCTGATGCAGGCAAAGCTTTTCCTTTGATTTGGCATAACTGAAGCTGGCATTTTCAAACTGCACAGAGCCGTCCGGAACCTTGAAAACCGGATTGGGACCGTTATGCAGATCGCTCTTTTCCTGAAGAATCTCATCGATTCGTTCCGCCGATGTTCTGGCAATCGTAATCATGACCAGAATCATGGAAACCATCATCAGACTCATCAGAATCTGCAAGGTATAGGAAATCAGGCTGGTAAGCTGCCCGGTTGTCATCGTGGAGGCAACAATCATCTTTGCACTGAACCACGAAATCAAAAGAATCGTGGAATAGACGCACAGCTGCATCAAAGGCATATTATAAGCGATTGTTTTCTCCGCTTTTGTAAAATCGCGGTAAATGGAATCCGAGACCTCATTGAATTTCTTTTTTTCATAGTCTTCCCGAACATAAGATTTTACCACCCGGATTCCAAGCAGATTCTCCTGCACGACATTGTTCAGTTTGTCATACGTTTTGAAAACCCGTTTAAAAATCGGATGCGCATATCGTATAATCAAATACAAACCAAGCGCCAGCAAAGGAACCACTGCCACAAAAATCATCGCCAGTCTGGCATTAATGGTAAAAGTCATAATCAGCGAAAAAATCAGCATCAGCGGAGCGCGCACAGCGATCCGAATGATCATCTGATAGGCGTTCTGTATGTTTGTGATGTCCGTTGTCAGCCGCGTGACAATCCCGGCAGTGGAATATTTATCGATATTGGAAAAGGAAAATTTCTGCACCCGGTAAAAGACATCCTTGCGCAGATTTTTTGCAAATCCAGCCGAAGCCTTCGCGGCATATTTTCCTGCCAGCACGCCGCACAAAAGCGCCAGCAGTGCAAAAACCACCAACATTCCGCCGTATCGGTAGATATTGGAAAGATCTCCTGCAAGAATCCCTTCGTCAATTAAAAATGCCATGAAAAAAGGGATAATCACTTCCAAAAGCACTTCAAATGTAACGGTGACCGATGTCAAAATCGAGTCTTTTTTATATTCCCGGACACAGGCCGCAAGCCGTTTAATCATAATAACACTCCCATCTTATTCAGTCTCGGATTTTTGAAAACGGGTTTCCCCGTCGGATTCTGTTATTGCAGATTGCGTTTGATTTTTTCCGCAATCTGCATAAATTGCTGAATCTCTTGTTCGGTCAGCCCTTTTGCCGCCTGCTGTTCAATTTCCCGAACCTTTTCTGCAATTTTTTCGTGTTGCAGGCAAGCATGCGGGGTCAAAGAAAGCTTTTTTCGCCTGGCATCAAAATCCGCTGTCTCTCTCTCCAGAATGCCTTTCTCCTCCAATGTGCTTAAAAACCTGGAGGCAGTGGAACGACGAATCGAAAAATGCTCTTCAATCTCTTTTTGATAAACCGCTCTGTCCCTGTTTTCATAAAGATAGGCGACAATCCGCGCCTGCATGCCGGTCAGGCCAAAATGATCCGGAGGCGGTGCATACGCAAAAATCTTCCGTTTCAACAGGTTGGAAAGCGTTCTGATTTGATAGCCGATTTCATTTTCCATCGTCAATCCTCCTTTTTGTTAGCATGCTTACATTATAATAGCTTTTGATTTTTCTGTCAACTGTCTTCCGAAAATCAAAAATGAACTTTTTGTGAATGAGCCCCTTCTGTCCTGATTTCTTACAGCCGAAACATGGAAAAGAGGATGTGAAAAAATCGTTTTCCCATCCTCTTGTCTTCTATGATTCTGTTTTCGGCGCTTCTTCCGATCCGTTTTCCGAACCCGAAGGTTCCGTTTTCTGCTCTTGGATCTCTTGTTCCATCTCTTCTGCCAGCAAATCCTCCGGTTCCTCTTTTTCATAAGGGAAGATTGCCATAAACTCGTCCTCATCCAGCTTCTCTTTTTCCAACAGAGCCTGTGCGACTTCATGCAGTTTGGAAAGATTGGTTTCCAAAAGCTCCTTGCATTTTTCATAGGCAGTGTCAATGATAGATTTGATCTCCTCATCGATCTCCGCCGCAATGCTTTCCGAATAATCCCGCGTCTGCCCGAAATCCTTTCCGATAAAGACCTCGTCATGTCCGGTTCCGAAACAGCGCGTTCCCAGTTTTTCGCTCATTCCGTATTTTGTGACCATATCCTTTGCAATCTTTGTTGCACGCTGAATATCGTTGGAGGCGCCTGTACTGATGTCATCCAAAATCAATTTTTCCGCAACCCGTCCTCCCAGCAGAGCAACAATTTCTTCCTCCATCTCGATTTTGGAAGAATAGCTCTTATCGTGGGAAGGAAGGGAAAGCGTGTATCCTCCTGCCATACCTCTGGGGATAATGGAAATCTGATGCACCTTATCCTGGGAGGGCAAAAGCGCCGTAACGATTGCATGACCTGCCTCGTGGTATGCGGTCAATCGTTTTTCTTTCTTGGTGATTTTCCGGGAGCGTTTTTCCGGCCCGGCAATGACCTTAATCATTGCTTCTTCCAAATCGCGGTTGCCGATCTGTTTCCGGTTCCCCCTTGCCGTAAGCAAAGCCGCCTCGTTCAAAAGGTTCTCCAGATCTGCTCCGGTGAATCCCTGCGTGGACTTTGCCAAAACCTGAAAGCTGACATCCGGCTCAAACTTTTTGCCGCGGGCATGAACCTTTAAAATTTCCTCTCTGCCCTTGATGTCGGGATAATTCACAACAATCTGACGGTCAAACCGTCCGGGACGCAGCAATGCCGGATCCAGAATGTCCGGTCGGTTGGTCGCCGCAATGACGATAATATTGGTATTGGAGGCAAACCCATCAATCTCCACCAACAGCTGGTTCAGTGTCTGTTCTCTCTCATCGTGTCCGCCGCCGAGACCGGCACCTCTGTGACGGCCGACAGCATCAATTTCATCAATAAAGATAATACAGGGAGCGCTTTTTTTCGCCTGTTCAAACAAATCCCTGACACGGGATGCACCGACACCCACATACATTTCCACAAAGTCGGAACCGCTGATGCTGAAGAAGGTAACCCCAGCCTCGCCCGCAATTGCTTTTGCCAACAGGGTTTTACCGGATCCGGGAGGGCCAACCAAAAGCACGCCCTTCGGCACCCTTGCCCCAATCTCTGTAAATTTGGAGGGGTCCTTCAAAAAATCAACGATTTCGCTCAGATCCTCTTTTTCCTCGTCCGCACCTGCCACATCGGCAAAGGTAACCTTGTTTTTATCGGTGTCCGCCACTTTGGCACGGCTCTTTCCGAAGGACATTGCTTTTCCGCCGCCGCCCTGCGATTGTCTCATAAAGAACATCCAGAAAAATACTGCCACCAAAACAATTCCCAACGGCGGAATTAACGTAATCCACCAGGGCATTCCGGGAGAAACCGGCGTCGTGATGTCCAGCGTCTGTTTCAGAATCTGCTCATTGATTGCAGAACCCGCATCGCGGTATAAGATATCCTTGCTTGGAATATCCACCTCTGCCTTCTTATCATTATTGTAAATAATATAAGCCTTATTGGATTCTGTAATTTCCATCTGCTTAATCTGTCCGGAATGAATATCCCTGACCAGCTGAGAATAGGTTTTCTGATCCATTTTGTTATTGTTGGTCAGCAAAAAGACCATCGAAATAAACAAAACAAACATCAGCAGATAGAAACTGATCTCTTTTACGTATTTTTTCAAATGTCCAAACCTCCTCGTGCGAAAAAAGCAAGCGCACCGTGCCTTCCGAATCAAATTATGATAATTTTAACACATCTCTTCCGAAATTACAACATTCGCCCGGTTTTGTTCTAATATTGTTGCCCGTTTCAAAGATTTCAAACCGGCAAATCAGGCGATTATTCATAAACTTCGCGTTTTAAAATTCCGATATACGGCAGGTTGCGATACTTGTTATCGTAATCCAGCCCGTAGCCGATGACAAATTCATCCGGAATGTCGAAACCGATATAATCCACCTTCACCTCTGCTTTTCTCCGTTCCGGCTTATTCAACAGAGTGCAGATCTTCAGACTCTTCGGATTGCGCTTTAACAGCATTTCTTTCAGATAAGACAGCGTAATCCCCGAGTCGATAATATCCTCTATAATCAAAACGTTTTTGCCGCTGATATCGATGTCCAAATCCTTTAAAATTTTCACAGCACCGGAGGATTTTGTGGAAGCGCCGTAGCTGGAGACCGCCATAAATTCCATTTCCACGCTCTTTTCAATCTCCCGCACCAGATCCGCCATGAAAATAACCGATCCCTTCAGGATGCCGACGGCAATCATCGGTTCGCAGTCATCCACATCCGCCGAAATCTGTTTTCCCATTTGGGCAATTCTTTCCTTCAACTGTTCCTGTGTCAACAAAATTTTTTCGCAGTCACTGTGCATCATAAGTTCCCTCTCCTATTTTTTCAATCGTAATAATATAATATTGGTTTCCGCTTGCCCGGACTTCGTTTTTATAAAAACCCGCCATCCATACAATCTCGCCCTGATAGGTAATCAACGGCCAGCATTCCCGTACGGAACGGGGAATTTTCTTATCGATAAAAATATTTTTCAGCTTTTTTTCTCCCGTCCCCGGAAGGTGCATATGATCCCCTTCTCTTCGGGAACGAACCGCAATCTGCCCATCTGCAGGCAGGGACAGGCTGTTTTTTCCGTTTTCTTTCCGGTCGGAACGTCTCGCCCGGATCTGAAACCCCGTTTCGGGAAACGTCCGGAAAAAGCCGTCGGTAATCGGAAAGGAAAACCCTTTTTCATTGGAAAATGCCGGGTGCATCACAAAAGAGCCGTATTGTATCTCCGCCGAAATGCCTCCGGGCAGAGAAATCTGCTTTCCCGTCTGCCGATCCAAAAGCGCCTCTGTCAATTTGACCAAATGATAGGAAAGCCGCTGTCCGGTCAAGCTTTGATAAGCTTTCTGAATCAGCCGTGAGCGCATGGCAGGCTCCTCTTTACGGAGCAACTCTTTTGAGAAACGCACTTCCTCTCCGTTTTGTTTCCCGACGGATGCAAAACGAATCTCCGCTTGTTTTTCCAGAAATGCGTTATCCTGTAAGGCAAGGGCGGAAAGCCGAAAAAGCGCTTCTCCGATTGCCGGATTATATTGTTTTTCCAGATGCGGAATCAATTCGCTCCGAATCCGGTTGCGGGTATAATCACAGGAAAAGTTGGTCTCGTCTGTCACATAATCCTGGTCAATCTGCTTCAGATAGTCCAGAATCTCCGCTTTGGAGACACTGAGAAAGGGGCGGATCACGCCATCCTCCCGCACCGGCAAAATGCCTTGCAGACCTTCCGGTCCGCAGCCGCGCAGCAGTCTCATCAAAACCGTCTCTGCCGCATCGTCCCTATGATGTGCAGTTGCAATGACATCACAGCAAAGCTCTTTTTGATAGTGCTGAAAAATCCGATAACGTTCCTGTCTGCCGGCGTCCTCCAAAGAAAGATGTTCCCTTTGGCTGATGGCGGCGACATCCGTCTGTTCCGCATAAAACGGAATCTGCTTTTTGCGGCACAATGCTTCGCAAAACGCCTGATCCCTCTGCGCTTCCTCCCGCAATTGATGATT
>CAKRUL010000104.1 GCA_934403665.1 uncultured Clostridia bacterium
TATATATCCCGAGCCTGCGGTGTACCCTCAAATTGGGATGCACCCAAGAGTCATGATCAATCGTGATAATGTACTGAATTTGAAAGAAACCTGCACGGGGGAGGAAAACCGGAAATCTTATGAGGCGCTTTTCACAAATGCGGCATTGAATAAAACCGGAATTCTGCCGCAGGTAGAATATAACAACTATGACGCAAAAGCACTTGACGCGGCGAATGCAAATGCACTTTTATATCAGCTGACCAAGGAGGAAGCTTATGCAGAAAAAGCAGTCGGTATTATGCTCAACTATCTAAGTACAGTGAGATACTATCCCGGCGGCACGATGATGGAACACAGAGGAATCGGCGGCACTATTTTTAACGCCGCGCTGATTTATGACTGGTGCCATGACGCGGCGTGCTTTACGGCAGAAAAGAAAGAGCAGATGATGATGCTTGCAATGAAAAATGCTTCTCTTCTGGAATGTGGCTGGCCTCCGGTAGGATTAAGTGCCTTTGACAGCGGACACGGCTGGGAAAATTCTGTTGTCAAAGATTTGTTTGCATTTGCAATTGCGGTATATGATGAATATCCGGAAATATACAATTGTGTTGCCGGAAGAATTTTCAGCGAATATATACCGGTGGCAAACTTTCACTATGAAAACAACAGTTCCTTTCACAGGACAGGGGATGATTACGGAATATACCGGTTCGGCTTTGAACTGTATTTGAATCTTCTGCTCCGTGGAATGGGATATGACAATATAATCAATTCAAACCAACAGCAGATGGCCTATCAGGCCATTTACAGGATGCGGCCGGACGGCGGCAACCTTCGCGACGGGGATATCTGGACAAACGCGGTGAACAACAAACCGTCTTCAGGCACGGTGGCGTTTCTGGCATCTTATTTATACAGGGATCCCTATTTGAAGCAAGCTTTTTTTGAACAGGTTCCGAATCCGGAAAATACCGTCAATTCGATTACGGATTTTTCCCTTGTGATGTACCTTGCCTTAAATGATGTAACGATTGGCAGAGAGAGCAGAACGAGCTTGCCGCTGACTCATTACAGCGGCAATGAAATGGGGGTCATGACAGCAAGAACCGGATGGAACATGGGGATGGATTCCAATGATATGGTGGTTTCCATGAAATTGCCTGAGCGATACTACGGCGGACACCAGCATCTCGACGCGGGAAATTTTACTATCTATTATAAGGGGGCCCTCGCCATTGACAGCGGTATGTATCAGAGTGCGGCATGGACGGATGAAAACGGTGAGCCTGTGACGAAACTGGAATTCGGAAGCGATCACGACGTCAATTATCATAAAAGAACCGTTGCTCACAACAGCATGCTGATAAGGAAGCCGGGTGAGACAGGCTTCGGCATCGGGACAGCAAATGACGGCGGACAGAAGGCGCCTTCTTCTTTTCCGTATAATCAAGGATTGTCTTACTACACTTCAGAGGAACGGCAGGCCGGAAAGGTGATTTCTCACGCATTTGGAAGTGATCCGAAACAGCCGTCTTATACCTATATGAAGGGGGAATTGTCCGGTTGGTATTCCGACAAGGTTGAAAACTGTGAAAGAAGCTTTTTGTTTTATAACTTTTTCGATGAGATTTATCCGGGCGCTTTGATTGTTTTTGACAAGGTTACTTCAGCAGATCCGTCCTACAAAAAAACATGGCTGCTTCATTCCCAAGAGGAGCCGTCAACGGATGGAACTGTCACGACTGTCCGAAGAACAGAAAACGGATACAGCGGCAGATTGGTCAATGAAACTTTGCTGCCTGAAAATCCGGTCATCAGCAAAATCGGCGGAGAAGGCTATGAGTACTATGTAGATGGGAAAAATTACACCGCGATTCCTAAATTTGGGGAGGATGCGGACGAGAGTGGAAATTGGCGGATCGAAGTTTCGCCTTCAAGCGAATCGAAAACAGATTATTTTTTAAATATATTACAAGTCAGCGAGAACGATGTGAATATAACTCCTTTGAAATCCGAGCTGTATGAGAACGAAAATTTCTATGGGGTGCGAATAAAAGACAAAGCAGCTTATTTCAGCAAAAATGAGACAAAGCTTTCGAAAGGCTTTACCGTCAGTGCAGCCGGTGACGGAACGTTGGAGTATACCGTCTGTGGTCTTGCTGCCGGGACATGGGGCGTTTTTGAAAGCGGCAGGCTGATTGAAACCGGAGAGGTCACGGAGACAGGGGCTGTTTTAAGCTTCAAGGCGCTTTCCGGCACGTATGAGATAAAACCTTTTTCTATAATAGACAGTCTGGAAAACTGGCTTGCAAGTAAGCCGGATTTTTCAGATGCGGGGATCCTCTCCTATAATATCACATCGCCTGTAATCACAACTTGTACCGAATATTTCAGCGATGGCGAAAGCAGTGTTTTTTTTGCTCAGTCCATGCAGGATAATGGTTATGAGCTTTGTGAATACGGAATGTTGTATTCCGACCACGCAAATGCTGTTCTGAACGAAGCGGGCGTGATAAAGCTGCAAAGCCGGACAGAGCCGGATAAACTGACTGCAAAGGGGCAGTTTGGGATCCAGCTTAAAGATTCGTTCAGATTTTTGAACGCCGGCTATTATATCAGAACTTATGCTATTTATCGATACAACAATGTATTGTATCCTGTTTACTGCAATGATATTTATATGCAAGGAGGAGAATTATATGAAAAAAAAATTCAAAAATATAAATTATCTATGAATTTCAATTTTCATTTTTGCGGAATCAGGCATAGTGATTAAGCGGGAAGAAAATGACGCAGAAGAAATTGTACAGAAATTGATTGTAACGGGAGAGGCTGACATTCATATAGACGGAGATCGGATTACCCTTAAAGTTTTTCCTTCCGGGAAGAATGAAACGGATATGGAACTGAAAGATTATGCGCTGTTTGACGAAATATTTGTCAATCCGGACGGAACCTTCTCCTTTGAAAAAATATTTTCGGGGGAATCGGGGGATTACAAGGTTATTGTCACATCGCCAAGCGGTGTGCTGAGCAGCAGTGAAATTTATTTTCCCTCTTTGGATTCGATCCAAAAATTGATAGAGGATCTGAATCATAAAACGATAACGGCGGCGGAGGCGGCTGCAAGAGTTGAAGCTGACAACAAAAATTTGGTGTTTGACGCGGAAATATTTGATCTTTTATCCTCCTCCGCAAAAACGAAGGTTTTTGAAAATATGATGACTGAGATTTCCTCTTTTGATATTAACAATATTTATGAAAGCTTTGACAGATATACTTTGTTAAACGCGCTGAATTCAGTTGAAAACACAGGCAGTGTGCAGAAGGCGCTGGAGCATTACGAAAAAAACTATCTGAAGCTGAAAGAGATGACGATTTATAAGCTGTTTGATTCCTTAAACAGCAACCGAAAAAATGAAGTATATTCTTTCATGGAAAAATGCGGATTTAAGAGTTTGTCAGAGGTCAAAGACGGTTTTTTTGAAGCGGTTATCCTGACAGCATACAAAAACGTTCCTTCCTATCTCGGCCTTTATGATATTTTAAAGGATTATCAGACAGAACTGAACTGTACTTCTCAGCTTACCGCTTTGGAAGGGAACAGTACAACCAAGAACGGTGTTCTGAGATATCTGATTGCGGAAAAAAATAAAGTGAACACAGTAGAAAGTTTGATTTCCAAGCTTGATTATGCCATTGAAAATATTGATGTGATTTTAAAGAATCAGTCAACGGAAAGCGGAAACACGGGAAACCACGGAAATGGGGGCAGCAGTACTATAAAAACAGATCCGCCGTCGAACAATGATAAGCCTGTCATAGATATTCAAACTGGTTTCACCGATCTGGGAAGTGTCAAATGGGCGGAAGACGCAATTATGGCGTTATATGAGAAAAATATTATCAAGGGAAAAACAAACAGCCTTTTTGCTCCGGAAGACAGCATTACAAGGGCGGAATTTGTAAAGATGCTGACGGCGGGATTGGAGATTTATGATGAATCCGCTGTCTGCGGGTTTTCCGACGCGAAGAATCATTGGGCATATGGGTATATTGCAAGCGCATACAGCAAGGGATATATTATGGGACAGTCGGATGAACTGTTCGGAGTTGACAATGCGATTACGCGGGAAGATACGGCTGTCATCCTTTATCGAATCCTTCAGGTGAACGCCAATGCAATAAAGGTGACGAATCCGGAAGCAAACTACAGTGATATGGACGAGATATCGGACTATGCGGTCAGAAGCGTTAGAATGCTCAGTGAATACGGCGTGATAAAGGGATTTGAGGACAATACCTTCAAACCGGGAAACCCATTGACAAGAGCGGAAGCAGCGGTGCTTGTCAACAATTTTCTGCCACTTATGAATCGTTAAAGGAGGGAAGAAGAGAATGAAAAAAATAATAGCGATGATTGTCTCTGTATGCGTGCTCTTTTCTCTCGTTCCCGCATCTTTTGCGGCGGAGAATGCGGATATTTCAGAAAGCCAATATCAAAACGACATAGAACAGCTGCTGGCGATTGGGATCATGAGAGGTGATGAAAATGGGAATTTCAATCCATCAGAATGCTTGACAAGGGCGGAATTTGCAAAAATTATATATACCGTTCAAAATCTTAGCTTTGATATGAACACAGCGGCAACCGGTCTGTTTTCTGATGTTTTACCGTCTCATTGGGCTTATCAATATATTCTCTTTGCTGTTTTGCAGGGGAACATGATAGGCGGAACGGATGGAAGATTCCGTCCGGATGACTGCATAACGGGAACAGAGGCGATCAAGGTTTTGATCAGCCTTCTGGGCTACGATTATAAAGCGAAAGCAATGGGCGGATATCCCTTGGGCTATGAGGTCACAGCAAGTGAGCTTGGCATGCTGAAGGGACTTTCCATAGATAACGGAGATTTTATTTTAAGGGAAGAGGTTGCAAAGCTGATCAATAATGCGCTTGATCTTCCTGTCGTAAAGAATATTGCGGTGGGGGATATGTTTGAATATGAAATCAACCCGGACAAAACACTGCTCACAGAAAATTTTCATATGAAGCGTATGACGGGAATCGTTACCGCTACAGATTCTGCCGGTATTCAGAACCATGCTCCTGTGCCGGACGGAAAAATACAGATTAACGGTGTTCAAATCGAATCGGATGACAGCTCCGCAAGAGAATATTTAGGCTGCAAAGTGAAATATATCTATCAGTTTGACAAAAACGACGATACGAATAACACACTTGTTTACATAACGGATTACAACAGTAAGATTTTAGAGATTTCGCATGAAGATTTTGAAAGTTTTTCCGAGAACAAGTTAACTTATCGTTTCAATGATGATAAAGATATCTCGGTAACAATTTCACAGAATGCGGATTATATTTTAAATGGCGACAATGCAGTCTATTATGATGGAATATTTGATGATATTGCATTGGGCAGTATCACCCTGATCAGCAGTGATAATTCCGGAGCATACAATGTTGTTTTGATCAAAAGCTATCAAATTATCACGGTGGAAACCATTGACAAAACAAACAGTGTTTTGATCGATCGGTATCACACAAGCAATAAAATTGATTTGGGAAAGGATGATGTCACATACGATATTCGGTTAGACAGCGGAGAACCGATTTCCTTTGCGGAGATTAAGCAAGGCGACATCATAACAGCGGCTGCGGGACAGAAAATAACCGAGGTTTTTGTCAGCCGTCAAAAGATGACAGGACGGATTACCGGCATAACCGACGAAGATGAAATTGTGATTGGCGAAAACATACTGAAAAAAGATTACTATTTTATTGAAAACGGCT
>CAKRUL010000105.1 GCA_934403665.1 uncultured Clostridia bacterium
AAGTACACTTTCTGAGGTGCTCTGAACCAAAGCATATTCTCTCTCCTCTCGGCAACTGTTTTGACATTTAACAAATGTTTGACGCCAACGTTCTCGGAAACGGAGTTTCCTCCCCAAGAACCGCATCCCAGAGTCAGGGACGGTTTCAGACGGAAGTTATATAAGTCGCCGATTCCGCCGTGAGAGGACGGCGTATTGATCAAAATACGGCAGGTTTTCATCATTTCCTGGAATTTCTCGATTTTTGCAGTCTCGGTCACCGCATTGACATACAAAGACGAGGTGTGTCCGTAACCGCCGTCGGAGACCAGCTTATCCGCTTTTGTAAGGGCTTCGTCAAAGTTTTTCGCTCGATACATCGCCAAAACCGGAGACAGCTTTTCATGTGCAAATTCTTCGTCCAGCTCCACGCTTTCCACTTCGCCGATCAGAATCTTGGTGTCCTCAGGCACCTTGACACCTGCCAGCTCCGCAATGGTGTGTGCAGACTGCCCGACGATTTTCGCATTCAGGGCACCGTTGATCAAAATCGTCTTTCTGACTTTTTCGGTTTCGTCCTTTTTCAGGAAATAGCATCCGCGATCCGCAAATTCTTTTTTCACTTTCGCATAAACCTTATCCAGAACGATCACCGACTGCTCGGATGCACAGATCATTCCGTTGTCAAATGTTTTGGAATGAACAATGGAGTTCACAGCCAAGGTGAGATCTGCCGTGTCATCGATAATGGCAGGAGTGTTGCCTGCGCCGACGCCGACTGCCGGTTTTCCGGAGGAATAAGCCGCCTTCACCATGCCGGGTCCGCCGGTTGCCAAAATGATGTCTGCACTCTTCATCAGCTCGTTGGTCAGTTCCAAAGAAGGAACGTCCACCCAGCCGATGATGCCCTTCGGTGCGCCGGCTTTGACAGCCGCTTCCAAAACAACCTTTGCCGCTTCAATGGTGGAAGCCTTCGCACGGGGATGAGGGCTTATGATAATACCGTTTCTGGTTTTCAGACAAATCAACGATTTGAAAATTGCTGTGGAGGTCGGGTTTGTCGTCGGAATCACCGCCGCAACCACGCCGATCGGCTCCGCAATTCTTTTATAGCCTGCCGCGGGATCCTCTTCCAGAACGCCGCAGGTCTGTGTGTTTTTATAGGCATTGTAAATATATTCGGACGCATAGTGGTTTTTGATGACCTTATCTTCCACAACGCCCATGCCGGTTTCCGCAACCGCCATCTTTGCCAGCGGAATTCTCTGCTTGTTGGCAGCCATTGCCGCTTCAAAGAAAATTTTGTCTACCTGTTCCTGTGTGTAGGTTGCAAAAATCTTCTGTGCTTCCCGAACTTCCTGCACCTTTGCAATCAAAGCGTCCAGATTGTCGACCAAGCCTTTCGTTTCTTTGTTCGCCATAATCCATTCCTCCAATTTTGAAAATCACATATTTCTTGATAACATCCTGCAAAATAACTTTGTTAACTTATTAACAATTACATTATACCAGATTGTTAATTATTTATCAAGCGTTTTTCATAAATATTATAGATAATATTTCACAAAATGTGCTTGCTTGTTTTGTATAAGTTGTATAGTTTTAAGAATTTTCAAAAAATGATGTGTCGATTTTGTCATTAATATGCGTCGAAAAACGTCGTAAAATAACGGTTGATTTTACATGCATTCCCTGTTAATATATAGGTGAAACATGTTTCTTGAATATTTTACATTATCCCACTTTTCATTTACAAAAGAAAGGAAGAACATCATGAAAAAACTATTCCGTTTACTCCTTGTTTTTACAATGTGTTTCACGTCATCTACCTTTGCTATGGACATAACAGAGTCAGTTCCACAACAAAACAAATACTTACAAACAATATTAAATGAAATCCAAACACAAGGTGGCTATTCGGATGAGGAAATGGCAACCGCAGAGATTATTTCCACTGGTGGCGTGACACCGCAAAACAATCTCAATAGTACGGGAACTCCTCTTATTGAAGATGCAGCTTTAAAAATTGAAACAGTGGAAGATAATATAATAAAATCTGATTATATTATTCCATATAAAATTGATGAAGATGGTACACTAGTAAACAGTTTTGAATTGATCTCAAGGTCACCCGATATTAGTTTTGATGGAAATATCAGTTTAGTCGATGCTACTATTTTTTCTACAGCATATTGGCAGCATAGGGTATGGACACAAAATAATCCGTCTAATGTTTATCATCATATAGGTATAACCGCTAGATGGGTATCATCTAGTCCAAGAGTATATATAGACAACTTAGAAGTTGGGTATGAAACAAATGGTATAAAAACAAACTTTAATACAGGTGTAATTTCAAATATAGAACTTAATAAAGTCAGTAAAATTTTTGAAGTTGCTCCTGTGGCCGGAACACTGTATAGCGATTGGGAACATCAAATGGCGAGTGATGAGGGTGTGGTACTTACCGATGCCTTTCGTCATAAAGGGATCCAATATATAGAAGTAAACTATGCAGTAGATGGAAAGATGCAACCGTTCAAAAGACAAATGTGGACGTTATACTCTAAGATATAATGAATAAAGCGCCGTCCACATGCTCCATCGCGCTCACCGTATCTTACAGCAATGTGCGATAACGGAACAGAAAGAAGGGGATAGAATGAATAAGCGCCGTTTCCCGCGAATCACGATAATCGCTGTCTGCCTTATAACAGCGGCGGCGCTCCTGACCGTCATCCATCGGTCTCTTAATTCTTATCAGGACTTTGCCGAGACTGTAACGGACGGTAAGAGCAACTATCATTTTCGCAGTCTAAAGATGGGGATGAGCCTGGAAGAGATCATCCAAAGCGAACAGCTTGACCGGGAGCGCTTGTTGTACTGGCCGGAAAAAAATGCCGAACATCCTCCAACCTACATTCAATACATGGTTCCCATCTATTTTGAGAGCCTGAACACCGCTTTTTACTGTATTTACTATTTAAAAAGCGATTATTTGGTAATGGTTGAATATTCCGCTTCCTTCGACAAGGAAGAGAGCTTTCAGGAAGCCTGCAGCCACATCATCCGCTTTGCGGAGAGATGGCTTCCCAAGAATCCATTGAACGGCTCAATGGGACTGACGATTCCAAGGGAGGGCAAGCTGCTCAGCGCGCCCCAGTGGGAGGATACCGATCCGTCAGGCAACCGTCTGTCGATTCTGATGCAGGACAGAACAGCAGATGCAACGGCCTCCATACGGGTCATTTTTCAGTAGCATCCTCTGGATGCATTGATGTTTATGGATGGATATTCCGCAGCCGAATTGAAAGAGTGCCGCAAAAACTTTTATTCTTGCGGCACTTTATTGTTTGTCTATTTCGCATTGATTTTACAGATAGAAACAGTTCATATAAGGATAAGAACGGCATTGTCTTCAAACCGTGATTTTAACGGAAGGAGTGTTCGCATTATGCGCAGATCATCCCTATCTTTTCTTTTGATTGTCACATTGCTTTTCTCCTGTCTTTCCCTCTCGGGATGCGGAAAGGTGGACGGGGAATACCGGGCTTTTTATGACAGTCTTGTCAATCAAGACGGAGCTTTTCGTTTTCGCGGAATGGAGCCTGGAACCAGTCAGAAGGATATCATTCAAATGGAGGGCATCGACGGGACAGAAGGCAGGGAGCTCACCCATCAAGACAGCACCGGTCTTTTTCGCTGTCTCGTTCCGGTACAGTTCCCCTGCTTTTCTTTTGATCTGTATCGGGATTACAAAACGGCGCCCCATACTCCCTCACGGGACGGCGGAAAATCGGACGGATTTCTGATCAGCGGAAGCTACACTGCCTTTTTTGAACCGGAAGAGGATTTCCCGGCGGCATGCCGCCAGGTTACAGCCTTTCTGAAAACGCATTTTCCAAAAGGAACCTCCTGGGAAGCGCTGGAGCAAATCCCGGAACCGGAACAGCGGATTCTCTCTCCGCAATGGCAGATGGAATCAAAGGACGGCAGTGCGCTTTTGGTGACCTTTCAGAACAAAGTATCCCCGAAAAATCCCGCACGCTCCCCTGCTTTTGGCTCCATCCGGATAGAGGTTTCCTACCATAAGCTTGCCCCTCCCTTAACAGAAGACAAGCAAGCGTTTTATCATTCGCTGGTCGACGCCGAGGGCAATTTCCGTTTTTGCGGAACCGAACCGGGGCAAACCTATGAAGAGCTGCGCGCTTCCTGCGAAAAAGAGGGGGAGGGAAAAGAGGTGCTTACCCCCTTGGATTCTTGGATCAGCTGCACCGTTCCAGATTCTTTTCCCTGCTTTGCCTTTTCTCTATCGAAAAAATATCAGATGAAAGAATACGCCGAAAACGGAACCAACGAATGGAAGGTGCAAAATGCTCTGGCAGGAGGTTTCTATACTGCTTATTTTTATCGGGAAGAGGATTGGGCAGAGGCATGCCGTCAAATGCTTTCCTTTTTGCAAACAGCCTTTCCGCAGGGAAAATCCCTGGAAGCATTGGCACAGCTCCCGGAACCGGGTGTGCTGATGTCTCCGCAATGGAAAATCGAAGGAAATGACGGAAGCAGTCTTTCGGTTGTGTTTCAAAACAGGGATCTGGACCATCCTCTGAACAAATCGCCTTCCGCCTGCTCCCTCTCTCTGGTTCTCCGCTATCCGATCTGAGAAAAATGACAGACAGCATCCATGTAAAAATGCCAATGGGAAACCCCATTGGCATTGTTTTTTTCTCACGCAGGGCAACAGCCGCATCTCCTGCCTCAAATTCACCGGCAGTGCAAAGAAATGGATGACGTTTTTGCGTTTGTTTATGAGCCGCATTATTTTTTCTGAAGAATGAAAGCGACGATGTCGTCAATGACCTGCTGTTCCACATGCCCTTTGATGTCATACTCCGTGGCATCCTGTTTGCCGTTATTTTTCATAAACAGATGGTTGAGCCCATCATACAAACGAAACTGCACGTTTTCTTTTCCTTCCAGAACCTGCTGCCAAAGCAGATAATCCTTGTCGGCATAAACCTGAAAATCCGCGCTTCCCTGCTGAATCAGCATGGGAATGGAAAGTGATTTTGCGATGCTTTCGGTATCGATCTCATTCAGGCTGACCCAATAAGCCGCCGGCATATTGAAAATCATATCGGCGGAAGCCCCCGGTTTCAGTTCCTTGATTTTCTGAACCTCTGCCTCCACCTCCCGCAGGGTTCTGTCCTTCTGCGCCTGAGACTGCTGGGTCTGATCCAACAGCATTTTATTTTGATCAAAAACAATATCCTCCAAACGGCGCGGCGAGCCTGCCATGATGACCAGCCCGGAAACCGTCGGATTGTCCTGCGCAATTTTGGGCGCCAGCATGCCGCCCATGCTGTGCCCCAAAACATAAATACGGCTTGTATCTACCGTGGTAAGCGTCTGTGCGTATGCCACTGCGGCATGGACATCGTTCAGCACCTCATCCTCAATCGTGACCTGTTTTCCCAGCTTCCGGAAGGTTTCCGGATAGGCATAATTCCGTTTGTCATAGCGGATGGAAGCGATGCCCTGCTTCGCCAGTCCATAGGCAAGATCCTCAAAGGGTCTGTTGTCCGCCGCACCGACGCTCTCGTTCAAATCCGTAGCGCCGGAGCCGTGCACAAACAACACCACCGGAGGGTTCACAACCCCCTTCGGCAGTGTGAGAGCGCCGGTCAGCGGTTCTTCTCCGTCTCCGATTTTAATCTCCTGCTGTGTATAGGTCTGCGTGTCTGTGTTCAGTTCGCCGACAATGGAGCGATAGTTCATATATAATGCCTTAATCTCATAATTGGAATCAAAAGAAA
>CAKRUL010000106.1 GCA_934403665.1 uncultured Clostridia bacterium
GTATCTCCGGCACTTACAAAGACCCGGAGGGCTATTTTGTCTGTGAAAAAGATCCGGAAGGTTTTGAACAATTTGAAGCCTCTTTCCCGACAAAGCAAAAGCTGAAGCTGCCCGGTCAGCTATTCTGAACAGAAAAAACCAGGCATAAAAACAAAATTTACCATCCTCCTTTTATGGCAAGCAGTGTGTTCTTTTAAAAGATACCGCTCCCGTCAAGCCTATCCGCAGGCACTTTGACGATGCAAAAAGCGGAAAGTCCTGCGCCGGTGAGATTGGAAAGGAGAAAAAATCAAACGCTGTCTTGCAACTTTGGAGAGTGCTGTATGAAACCAACTGTTATAAATCCCAAAACGACAACCCGCGCCGAGGCGTATGAACTTTGGATGAGCGCACCGAACCCCATGGTGACCTTTTTCAAAACGCTGGATGTGTCACCAATCATCAAATACAGTCGGAAACACGACTATAAGTTCAATATGCTTCTGTGCTGGTGTATTGGCAAGGCGGCAAGCGAAATCAAGGAGTTCTATTTGCTCCCCGTGGGAAGCGAGCTGTTGCAATACGACACCATTGCGGTCAATACCATTGTGAAAAACAAAACCGGCGAGGTCAGTGCCTGCGATGTACCGTTCTCGAATTGTCTTGCACAGTTCAATGCCGATTATCTGCGTTTGACGCGAGAGGTGGCGGAAAGCTGTGAAAACCACGACCTGACAGACAGCATGGTCATCGGCACCTCTGCCATCGTGGATACCGAACTTGATGGAGCAGTAGGCATGAACAGCGATATTTTCAACAACCCGTTTATCCTCTGGGGCAAATATCGCAAGAGCCTTTTTCAGACGACATTGACGCTGTCGTTCCAGTTTCACCATACCCAGATGGACGGCGCACATGCGGGTCGGTTTCTGCAACGCCTGCAGGAAAACATCTTCCGTCTGAAATCAGAAAAATCGTTCCATGTACCGTTTCAGAAATAGCCGAAAGCAAATAATCCGAACAGATCTCTTGTTGGAAAAAGCCGGCATCCTTGATCGGCTTGCAACCCCAAAACATTTCCTGAATGATATACAAAAAAGATGACAGAGAAAAATCTGCCATCTTTTTTTGAATTCTTATTATTTCTGTCCCAAGTTTTCGCCGCCGTTTTTGCTGTTCACATAAGCCTGTGCGGCCGCCAATCTTGCAATCGGCACACGGTACGGAGAACAGGAAACATAGTCCAGCCCTACCTTATAGCAGAACTCGACGGTAGACGGATCGCCGCCATGTTCGCCACAGATTCCAAGTTTGATATTGGGGCGGGTTTTCCGGCCTAATTCAACCGCAATCTTCACCAATTTGCCGACACCGTCCTGATCGAGTCTTGCAAACGGATCGGATTCAAAGATTTTCTTATCATAATAGTCCCCAAGGAATTTCCCTGCATCGTCGCGGGAGAATCCAAAGGTCATCTGTGTTAAGTCATTCGTTCCGAAGGAGAAGAATTCCGCTTCTTCCGCAATCTCATCTGCGGTCACCGCAGCTCTCGGAATCTCAATCATGGTACCGATCTTGTATTCCAGCTTGATATTGTTTTCGGCAAGAACCTTTTCGACTTCTTCCACGATAACAGATTTGACATATTTCAATTCTGTCTTTGCACCAACCAGCGGAATCATGATTTCCGGAATGATATTCATGCCTTCTTTGTTCACGTTGATTGCCGCTTCGACAATTGCTCTCGCCTGCATTGCCGCAATTTCAGGATAGGTGACAGCCAAACGGCATCCTCTGTGTCCCAGCATGGGGTTGAACTCATGCAGATCTTCCACAGTTGCTTTCAATTCTTCAAAAGTCAGCCCCATTTCTTTTGCCAAAGCCTTGATTTCATCGTCCGTGTGGGGCAGGAATTCATGCAGCGGAGGATCCAGCAGACGAATGGTCACCGGATAGCCCTTCAGCGCCCGGAACAATTCCTCAAAGTCGCCTCTCTGCATGGGGAGCAGTTTATTCAAAGCTTTCTTTCTCTGTTCTACGTTGCTTGCAACAATCATTTCACGAACGGCAGGAATTCTGTCTTCGTCGAAGAACATATGCTCGGTACGGCATAAGCCGATTCCCTCTGCACCGAAATGAACCGCCGTCGCAGCATCCTTCGGCGTATCTGCATTGGTTCTTACCTTCAGCGTTCTCAGCTCATCGACCCACCCCATGAATGTGCCGAAATCACCGGTGGTCTGCGCTTCCATGGTGTCTATTTTGCCTTCATATACATTTCCGGTGGAACCATCGAGAGAAATATAATCTCCTTCCCGATAGGTTTTCCCATCCAGTGTGAAGGTTTTTGCTTCCTCATCAATCTTAATATCGCCGCAGCCTGCCACACAACAAGTTCCCATTCCTCTTGCAACAACCGCCGCATGGGATGTCATTCCTCCGCGTCCTGTCAGAATACCCTGCGCCGCATTCATGCCTTCGATATCCTCCGGAGAAGTTTCCAGACGAACCAAAACAACCTCTTCTCCTCTGTCTGCAGCCTGAACTGCTTCCGCCGCTGTGAAGTATACTTTACCGGTAGCCGCTCCGGGGGAAGCCGGGAGACCTTTTGCAATCACTTTGCCTGCTTTCAGAGCAGCCGCGTCGAACTGAGGATGGAGCAAAGCATCCAACTGTTTCGGATCGACCTTCAGAATAGCTTCTTCCTTGGTAACCAGTCCTTCCTTCACCAAGTCAACTGCAATTTTGATAGCGGACTGTGCGGTTCTTTTTCCGTTTCTTGTTTGAAGCATATAGAGTTTTCCTTTTTCAATGGTGAACTCCATGTCCTGCATATCTTTATAATGAAGCTCCAGTTTTCCGGAGATGTCAACAAACTGCTTATACACATCCGGCATAACTTCTTCCAGCGTGGAGATGGGCTGAGGAGTCCGAATGCCTGCAACAACATCTTCGCCCTGTGCATTCATCAGATATTCGCCATACAGTTTGTTTTCGCCTGTGGAAGGATTTCTTGTGAAAGCAACACCTGTTCCGCAGTCGTTTCCCATGTTTCCAAACACCATAGCCTGCACGTTAACGGCAGTCCCCCAGGAAGAAGGAATATCATTCATTCTTCTGTATACAATGGCTCTGGGGTTGTTCCAAGAGCGGAATACCGCCTTGATTGCTTCAAACATCTGTGTTTTGGGATCAGACGGGAAATCCTCACCCTTTTCTGCCTTATACAGCGCCTTAAACTGAGCAACCAGCTCTTTCAGATCCGCAGCGTCCAGCTCCGTATCCAGTTTAACACCTTTTTTCTCTTTCATGGCATCGAGAAGCTCTTCAAACTTTCTCTTTTCAATTTCCATAACAACATCTGAGAACATCTGAATAAATCTTCTGTAGCTGTCATATGCAAATCGTTCATTATCTGTCAGTTTGGCAACCGCTGTCACCACTTCATCGTTCAGCCCCAGATTCAGAATAGTGTCCATCATACCGGGCATAGAAGCTCTTGCGCCGGAACGGACAGATACCAAAAACGGATTTGTGGGATCGCCGAATTTTTTGCCGGCGATTTTTTCCGTTTCTTCCAATGCCGCAAAAATCTGATCTTCGATTTCTTTCGAAATGGTCTCTCCATCCTCATAATACCGTGTGCATGCCTCGGTTGACACCGTGAAGCCCTGCGGTACCGGAAAGCCCAGTTTCGTCATTTCTGCCAGGTTTGCTCCCTTGCCGCCCAGCAGATTTCTCATAGAAGCGTCGCCTTCTTTGAAAAGATAAACATATTTGGTGCTCATCTTTCGTCCTCCTTACTCTTTTGTTTTATATCATTATAATTTTCCAGCAATAGGCAAAAGCAAAGATGGAAATCTTCGCCATCCCATACAACAAACGCCTATATCTTTATCAGTTTATCACAAATTCAATATCTTGTAAAGATTTTTTTATTTAATTAAGAAAGTTATCCCTCTCCGCTTTTCCTGCGCAATAGTATGCTTTTCTCCGTCCTCTGCAACAGACAGAAAAAAAGAGGTGTAAAAATGAACTTTTTACACCCCCTTTTTCAATTAGTTAAATTTTTCACACTTCTGGTTTGCCACCGTGCAAGAAGTTTTGCATGCAGACTGGCAGGAAGTCTGGCACTCGCCGCAGCCGCCTTTTGCAGCTGTTTTCGCAAGATTCTGCCCTTTTAACGTTTTAATATGTTTCATCAATATCAACCTCCTTACGCTATGTACAGATTTCTTTTTTTATCATAACACAAACCATGCAAAATGAAAAGCTTTTTTTGCATTTTTCTTTGCATATTTCACAAAGCCTGCACATACTCTATACTAACTGATAAAACCGGGAGGATGTCTTATGAACACACCGATGCCATATAAAGAATTTCACGACAGCACCATCAGTATCAAAAGAAGCTTTATGACAGCTTTCACCGCAATGGCGCTGAGTGTTGCTTGCTATCTTCTTTTTTCCCTGCTGATTTATCTCGGACTGATGAGCGAAAAAGCCATCCGCCCCATTGTCTTTATGGTCACCTGCCTTTCCGCTTTTGCCGCCGGTTTTCTGAACGCAAAGAAGGCAAGACAGTGCGGCTGGGCAAACGGAGCCGCCGCCGGCGGAATCTATATGGTCTTTTATTATCTGTTCAGCATCATCACAAGCGGACAGTTTATCTTCTGTCTGAATATGATGGCAATGATTGTCTTAGGCCTTTTGATGGCAATTCTTGGCGGTATTCTGGGAATCAATTTCCGCGCAAGCAAAAAATGCAGAAAATTTTAAGGATATGAAAAGAAAACAATGCCAATGGTTTCTTTAAGAAGCCATTGGCATTTCAGCATGTCGGTTGGTTGGTCGGCAGTCTGTATGGATCTATCACGGCAAGTTTTTCTTTTCCGTTTTTTCCTGTTGTTTTAAATCCCAGCCTTTACTGATATTAAAACACTTGATCTGCGCATGATGCAGTTCCTCCAGCACCTTCGTTACGCTTTCATATAATTCATAAAATGCTCTTTGATAATTGTCCATTTTCTCCCCCTCTATCCCTTCCGGATTTCCTTGGCATGCACGTGGACAAGCGCGATCATTGCAATGTTCACAGGAATTTTCCGGCTTCAGACAGCAAAGCAGGTAATCGCATTCATCACAGCAACACTCGATGAGGACTCCTTCTGTGCCGATATGCTCTCCGTTCCCTGCACACTCTCTTCCGAAGTTGCCCGGCGTCAATTCCATTCCGGTTCTGTCCAGAATCATGTCATCTACTCTTTTCTCATATTTTAATTGTTTTTTGCTCATCATACGTTTATGTAACGTATTTTATCCCCAAAATTATGCTAATATATATCCGTATTTACAGAAATGCTTTGTATGAATTGGAAATTCATCTGAAATAAGAATAACATATTTTGGGAAAGAAATCACAATACTTATGTATTTTATATTTTTGTTTCCCTTTTTATATAATAGGATATGGGAGTTGATACTATTGTTTGGCGAAAGAATTTCTCTATTAAGAACCTCATATCGTCTCAGTCAAAAAGAATTGGCTGAGTCACTTCATGTATCAAAACAAACGGTTTCAAATTGGGAAAATGACAACATTGCCCCATCGGTTGAAATGTTATTAAAAATTGCAAAATATTTCAATGTATCAACAGATTATCTTTTGGGCTTAGACGACAGAACCTGTTTGGAAGTTACAGATCTCCCTTTGGAAAAGATTTCACTCCTGCAGCAAATGCTCATGTACGGTAAGGAAGCAAGCAACCGAAAACAAGAGATAGACCGCCAGCACTACACTATTCCGAAC
>CAKRUL010000107.1 GCA_934403665.1 uncultured Clostridia bacterium
GGGCAAAAAGCGAAGCTTTTTTGCAATGTGTCGGCGTCGGGGAGAGCTTAAAGCAGAATCCATAACGTTCAGATAGTCCTGCACCGATTCCGTTCTCATGAGTTTTTTCATCCACAGGCGTCCGTCCCGCTTTCGTATGATGCCGGAAAACATCAAACAAAGCTGATGCAATGCCATATTTTTCACTTCATATTGTAACAGCTCATCCTTATCGGAAGCGATCTGCTGAAGGAAAAGACGAAACAGTCTCAGAATTTTTTCTGAATCCGCAGGGTTACGCATTTGTGAATAGCTGTCCGGCGCATAGGTATAATGATAATAACAATCGGAAAGGCTAACCAGCTTGTTCAGATGATAAGCCGCTTCCAAATTAAACAGCAAATCCTCATAACAAACCTCCCGATTGCTGTGAAACCGAATCCGGTACCGATCCAGAAAATCTGCACGATACAGCTTATTGCAACACTCATAAGAAAAGTCGCCGCTACTCACCCAATCCCGAAAAAAGACGCCCCGTTCAACAACGGTAATCTCTTTGGACGGTTTATACCGTTTCTGAAACACACGTCCTTCCCTATCCACACGATTGAAACTGCATTGCACGACCTCGGCATCGCTGTTCCGAGCATGCTCCAGCATCTTTTCATACATCCCGTGCTCAACAAAATCGTCTGCGTCTGCAAATCCGATGTATGCCCCCTTTGCATGCTCCAAACCGATATTTCTTGCGAGTCCCTGTCCTTTGTTTTCAGTGCGAAATATACGAATGCGATGATCCTGAGACGCCAATTCCTCCGCTATCCGCGCGGTATCATCCACCGAGCCGTCATTTACCAAAAGAATTTCGATATTTGGATACGTTTGATTTTGTAGAGAAGCGATGCAGCGCGCCAAACTTTTTTCACCATTAAAAACCGGGACCACAACACTGATCAAGGGATGCCTTGGCTGTATGAACGCCTTTTCTGTTTGCCGCATGAAAACACCCCTTCGTTTTGATCTGTGCCGAATCCCGGCAATCTCCGCCCTGTCCGCTGATTCTTAATCAGACTCTTTTTCCGCCGTTTGCGAAGAATGAATCTGTTCTTTCCGCATTTTCTCGGCATTGCGATACACGGCTGTAAAATCTTCGGCATCGACAGATTTCGCGAAGCCGTATCCCTGCAGATACTCTATTCCAAGCGCTTTTACCTTTTCTGCTGTCTCTGCACTTTCAATCCCCTCCGCGCATACTTTAATCTGCATGCCGCGAGCGATCTCCAGAATGCTGCGGATCATCCCCTGATTGCCTTCCGGATCAGCAATGCACTTCCGGTCAATCTTAATGAGATCCAACGGCAGAGTATGCAGAAGCTGAAGCGAACCGGCGAAATCTCCGAAATTGTCGATAGACACTTTGACCCCCAAAGATTTCATCACCCGTAATTTCTGAGCAATGTCCTCCGAATTTTCCAGTTCTCCATAACCGGAAATTTCAATCATGATATTTTCAGGACATACCTGCGTCTGATGTAAAATCTCACAGACACGGTTCACAAACGCGGGACCGGAAATCTGGTAAACAGAGAAATTCACACAGACTCCGAAATCCGAAGCGATTTCCTCGTTCCAGAGCACGCACTGCTCACATGCCTTTTGGAACACCCATTCTCCCAAAAGAATCATTACGCCGATTTTTTCAGCAATTTCAATAAACTCGTTTGGCTGTTTTGGTCCGAGTGCCCGATTCTCCCAGCGAAGCAAGGCTTCTGCGCCAACCCAGCGGCCGTCGCTGTCTGCAATCGGCTGAAAAAGCAACCGGAAGTTGGAAAAATTATTCTTCACATCTTCCACCAATGCTCTTGCAACAGCAAGTTCCTCCTCGGAAACTGCTTCTATCGCATTGTTGGTTCCCGGCTGCAGCTCCTGATAAGGAACCAGCTCCACAGACTCCTTTTCCATCTGCTTATACTTTTTGACCAGCTCGATGGTGATTGCCAAAAACAATCCCAGAAACAGTCCGAGAAGCAATCCGACCAGAACATATGTAGTGACCGGCACCTGCGCCGAAACGTCAACCGCCGACAGATAATTAATCTGCTGACCGCTTTTATAGTTATAATAGTCAGAGACCGTCTCATTGACCAATTCTGTAAGTTCTTTCAGCTGAGACGCTATGTTTTGCAGCAAGACATCGGCTCTTTCCCGGATACTCTGTTTTTCCTGCGGCGAAACATCGTCGTTGCTGAAAAGATCAATAATGTTTTGATTGTACCGGATGTCCTCTTCATAAGAACGCGCCTCAACGCCGCTGTTGACATACTGCAACAAAATATCGTCATAGGTTGTCAGAAAATCTTTGATATTGTCCGTTCCGAGAATATCTCCCTGAAGAATATTGTTTCCTGCGGGATTGCTGCCGTTATATCCTGCGGCGCCGTTTCCGTTGCCATAAGCATGATTCTGCTTATATTCCCGATAGAACTGCAGCAGTTTCTGAAGCGCCAGATCCGACTCGCTCTGCTTTTTTTTCTGATTTAGCTGAAGCTCCTCAATTTTATACTGATACCGTTTGATTAACGTTTCTGTATTTTTCGAGATTTTTCCTTTTTTAATCATTGCCAGCAATTTGGTATATTCGATATCATTCAAAGAATGAAAACGCCCCTGCAAATCAGAAAATGTCAGACCGGTTGCCGAGGAACGAAAGCTCACGTTTTCTTTTGCATGGTCTCCCGTAAAGGTCATGCCCTGATCCATTTGATTTTTAAATAAATCGCATATTTCCATATAATCCAGAGTGGAATAATCAGTCGTGCTCAGAACATCCGGCAACGTTTTATTGCCGGAATACTTCGTGCGGAAAAAAGTTTCGTATTCCTGCATCAGATTATTAAGCACATAACTTCCGTGCGCATAGCCATAGCCGCCTTCATAACGGTAAGACACAATATACTCGCTCGGAAAATAATCATAATCCTCGCCCTTTTCTGTTTTTGCCTTTCTTTTTTCCTGTGTATCCTCATCGACAATCGGAGTAATCGTCAGTCGGTTTCGGATGGTCTCTGCATTCATATTCAAACGAACGGTTTGTATCACATTCTCAATCAGACTGGGAGAAGTGATCTCATAAACATCCAAAGGCGTGCCGGTCGGTGTCTTTCCTTCCTCAATACCGTCATAGGTATATTTGATGACAATAGAAGCCACATAACTCTGTGAACTGTCCGCATAAGAATATCCAACAATAGAGGTAAGAAGAGCCAAAACCACAATCAGCTTAAGATGTTTATAGATGTATTTAAAAATATCGACAATAGAAAGTTCAAACATCTGCTCTCCTCCTTACTGTTTGTTTTCCGGACGCCGTGAATCCTTCCACTGTTCCGAGGAGGACAAGCCGTCCAGTTTTGTTTCCAGTGCTTTCATTGCGTCATACAATTCCGCATCTTGCGGTATCTTTTTTTGTTTTTTCGGCAGTTTCTTCGGAATCTTGTTGCCGCGTTTCTCCCCGTTCGGTTTCGGCAAAGCCTCTTGCTTCGCTTTCTTCCTCAACGAAAGCCTGCCGGTCCGTGCTTTTTTCTCTGCTCCGGAACTTTCGCCGCTTTCCACTCCGTCATGACCGATCCATTTCTGTTTCAGCCACAAAAGCAACGCATACAGCAATGCCAAAAGAAACCCTCCGGCTGCCGCGACCGAAACCTTAATCCAAAAGCCGATATTCCAATATTTTTTGTCAATTGGTTTTGTTTTGATATAGTCGCTGTTCTTGGTGGTTAAATAATCCGCCACCGTCTGCTGTGCCAGTTGCTGTAAACTCATTTGTTCTTTGGTAATCTCCTCGATCATGCTGTCGCTGACCGCAGAAATGCGCGCTGTTTCCTCTGGGGAAAGACTTGCCTTTTTATACGCTTCAATCCGGCGTCTTTTATCCTTAATCTCTTCCTGAAATGCGCTGGATTCCACACCGGCATCCAAAGATTGCTTGGTCACAAAATCATATCCCGTTTTCGGCTTCACCTGATACACTTCATCATTTTTGTCCACTCCGGTGATGACAATGCTCTCTTCAAACGTATGGTCATACTCCTCCATTGCCTTTCCTGCGATTTCAGCCTCCGCAGCCTTCTTGTTGACTTTCCGCTGCAGCTCCTCAATCTGCGCCTCATACACGCCGATCAGCGTCTCCTTATCTTTGGAAATCTTGCTGGCATATACATAAGATTTATAGGTATTTGCACGGATAGACAACAGATTTTCAAAACTGGAAATCAAATCGTGAAAGGATTTCCCGGTTACAGAAGAACGGAACGTAGCGTCCTCTGCCTTTTTGGACTGCAGATACTGCAAGTATAAATTGAGTCTGTTTTCAATGGAATCTGCAATCTCCGGATAGTCATACTGACTGTAATCCGGCTCTGCACTGATCTTTTCCAGCACATTGTTTTCCGTATGCTCCGCAAGAAAATATTGATAATAGGTGTCCTTTAACGCATTGAGAAGCTCCTTTGTCGTGTTTTCCGAAAAAAGATGTCGAAGATTCAGAAAAGGGAGATTTTTTGCGGTGGAAGCAGTAATCACATATTCGGTAGGAACATAGGAATAATTTTGTCCCTTTCTTCTCGCCTCTTGGATCTTTGCCTGCACAGGTGCAGAAAAATGCGCCCGAATAGAAAAGCATTTTCTAAGATCCTCTACCGTACGGTTGAGAAATTTCCCCTCCTGGTTTAACTTTTCCAAAGTCATCGTCAGCACTCTGTCTGAGAGCAAATCATAAATTTCAAACTTGCTCCCATCAGGGTACCGCCCTTTTTCCGCATCCGAATACACAAAGGACCAAACCTGCTGTTCCGTGAAATAACGGTTATAGGTTGTATAAAGCCCTGTAATGAATGCGAATACCGCCGCAAAGGCAACACATCGTTTCCAATTGTTCAAAATGAATTTCATTATTTTCAAATCGCACACCCCCGAATTTCTCTTTTCAAACCGATTTCTAAATCACAAAAAACAGCAGATAAATACAGAAAATCATCCGTCTTTGCATCATGCGGCAAACCAGCGAATTTTTAAAGCCAAGCTCTTTTCCGATGCTGCCCTCTATCTCCGCCAAAGCTCCCTGTAAGGTACGATCGCTCAAGATCTGTTTTAGCTGTTTCCAAGCAATTCGGAACGAATTTCCCTGCTTGATCGTTCCCCGGATACATTCCTTTGTCTCCAGGAACAGTCTCCGGTTCATGCCGTGGCGCACAGTAGCGATCTCATCAGCAGGATACGTTTCAAAAAAACGAAGCGTCTCGCGGTAAAGCCGCACTTTTTTGCAGAAAATATCCTGTTGAAAGCGTGTTGCAAGACTGCCCGATGAGGCCCTGTAATAATAATGATACAAACAAAGGTTTACCCATCCGCAGGTTTTCACATGCGGAAAAAAGGATAAATGAAACAAAAGATCTTCCCCGATGTCTATGGTCTCGTCAAAGAAAAGCGAGTGTTTTTCAAGACATTCCCGACGAAACAGTTTTCCGCACACCGAGTGCGCAATTCCATATTCAAACCGCTTTGGAATCTGCCTTCTCAGTTCCTCTCCGGAAAGGAAACCGGTCTCTTGATCCAACGGATAATTCTCTTCCAGAC
>CAKRUL010000108.1 GCA_934403665.1 uncultured Clostridia bacterium
GAGGGATTTCTGTTTCCGGACACCTATGCCTTTTCCAAAACGCTGGATAACGAAGTGACCATCCTGGAAAAAATGCTGAAACGCTTTGACCAGATTTACACCAAAACCCTGTCGGAAAAAGCCGGAAAGCTCTCTATGACAGATTATGAAGCGATTACTCTCGCTTCTGTCATTGAACGTGAGGCAAGAACAACAGACGATTTTTATCTGGTCTCCAGCGTGTTTCACAACCGGCTGAAACGCACCGACAATCTGCGCTATCTGCAATCCTGCGCAACGGTACAGTATCTCTTAAAGGAACGGAAAAGCGTTCTGAGCGCAAAAGACATTCAAATCGACTCGCCTTATAACACATACCGTTATCCCGGTTTGCCTGCCGGACCGATTTGTTCTCCGGGAAAGGCGGCAATCGAAGCCGCTTTGCAGCCAAAGCAAACCAACTATCTGTATTTTCTCAATGACAGTGAGGGAAAACTGCACTTTTCCGCCACCTATGCGGAACACCAAAAATTAATGGAACAGTACGGGCTGAAATAATATGTTGGAAGAAAATATCAATTATCAATACATTACCGATTTTATTTATCAGAATACGCCGGACACCAATCCGTTTCTCACGGAGCTGGAGGTCTATGCCAAGGAGAATTTCGTTCCTATTATCACCAGAGAGACACGGCGTTTTCTGGAAATGCTGTTGCAGGTAAAACAACCGAAAAGAATTTTGGAAATCGGAACGGCAATCGGCTATTCTGCCCTTGTCTTTGAACAGGCAACCGGCGCGCCGGTCGACACCATCGAGATTAACGACAAAGCGGTCAAGCTTGCAATCAGCAATATTCACAGAGCCGGAAAAGAGAAAAAAATCACGATCTATCACGGAGACGCACTGACCATTCTCAAAGTTTTAAAACAGGAAACCTATGACGTCATTTTTATTGACGCCGCAAAAGGAAAATATCCGGAATTTTTCCGGCTGTGTTTTCCGCTTCTGAAGCAGGGCGGCCTGTTGATCTGTGACAATATTCTCTACAAAGGGATGGTCGCAAACGAAGCTCTGCTTCCCCGCAAAAAAAGAGCATTGGTGCATAAGCTGCAGCGCTTTATCGCCTATCTGATGCGCCACACGGAGCTGACATCCTCCATCGTTCCCATCGGGGATGGGCTGATGGTATCCATGAAAAGGAGTGCAACAAGTTGAAAAACAAACCCGAATTACTGGCTCCTGCCGGTGACTTAACCAAACTGAAAACAGCCATTGATTACGGAGCGGACGCCGTTTACATTGGCGGAAAGGCCTTTTCCCTGCGCACCGCCTCCGATAATTTTTCCAAAGAAGAAATGGCGGAAGGCGTGCGCTATGCCCACGAGAGAGGGAAAAAGTGCTATGCCGCGCTGAACATCATCGCACACAACGATGACCTGAAAGGCTTGGAACGCTATTTGGAGGAATTGCAGGATTGCGGCATTGATGCTGTGATCGTCGCGGATATGGGCATTTTTCATATCATCCGTCAGAAAGCGCCCTCCCTTCCCATTCATGTCTCAACCCAGGCAAGCAACACAAACTATGCTTCGGTTGCCTTTTTTAAAGAGCTGGGCGCCAAGCGAGTCGTTTTGGCGCGGGAGCTTTCCTTCCGGGAAATCGGAGAAATCGCCGAAGCCGTTCCGGAGATGGAAATCGAGGCTTTTGTGCACGGCGCTATGTGCATTTCATATTCCGGACGCTGTCTGCTCTCAAACTATATGGCAAGCAGGGACTCCAACAAAGGAGATTGCGCACAGCCCTGCCGCTGGAACTATTATCTGACAGAGGAAAAACGTCCCGGCGAATATATGCCGATCTATGAGGACGAAAGAGGAACCTTTCTTTTCAATTCCAAGGATCTGTGTATGATTGAATACATTGATGAGCTGGTCAAAGCAGGAGTGACCTCCTTTAAAATCGAAGGGCGCGTTAAAAGCGAATACTATGTGGCAACCGTTGTGAAAGCTTATCGGGACGCCATCGATGAATATTTTGAAGGGAAGCCGTTCAATCCCCAGCATGTGGAAGAACTCAGAAAAATCAGCCATCGGCAGTATACCTCCGGTTTCTACTTCGATAAACCGAAGGATACAGCACAGGTCTATACCACCAGTTCCTATGTCCGCGATTATGAACTGATTGGAATCGTGCTGTCGTATGAAGAAGAAAAAAAGGAGCTGACGCTGGAACAGCGAAACCGCTTCTTTTTGGGCGATGAAATCGAAATCCTGATGCCGGGCGAGCCCTTTTTCCGCATGAAAATCACCGATATGAAAAACGAATGGAACGAACCGATCGAGGTGGCTCCGCACGCTCAGATGAAAGTCAAAATCCCCTGTGATAAGAAAATTTATCCGGGCTCGTTTATCCGGAAAAAGAAAACGATGGATTAGGAGGCTGTCATGTCCTATTTTTATCTCAGTTTCGTGCTATCCCTTTTCTTTCTCTTTTTCTGCTATGACGTCCATCGCAAAGAAAAGGAGCTGCCGATTGCGGGCAAAAAATCGGATTTGTGCCTGATCATCGGTATCGGACTTTTTGTCCGCTTTGCACTTGCCCTTTTCACCAAGGGTTACGGAACCGATATGGCCTGCTTTTCCGCCTGGTCATATCACGTCTTTGAAAATGGATTCCGGAATTTTTACGATTCAATCAGCTTCTGTGACTATCCGCCGGGATATTTGTATGTTTTATCCCTTCTGGGATTTCTGAACAAGCTTTTCGGACTGTCCTATCCGTCAGCCGGGGCAAATTTTCTGTTGAAATTGCCTGCGGTTCTGTGCGATATGGGACTGATTCTGTTGGCATGCCGCTTTGCAAAACAGGAAAAAACAAGCGACGTGCTCCCTGCCTTACTGCTTTCGTTTTCTCCTGCTCTGATCATGACTTCTGCCGTTTGGGGGCAGGTGGACTCGGTTTTCTGCGTTCTTCTTCTTCTCTGTTTGATATACGGAACGAAGGAGAAGCCGGAATGGTCCGCCTTGTTCTTCACTCTGTCGGCGCTGATAAAACCGCAGGCGTTTCTGTTTGCACCGCTTGTGATGATTCTGTTTACATACCCTGACAGGGTGATGTTCGGACTCTGCAAGCGGAAGCTTTCCAAACCCGTCACCGTCTTTTGGAATGATCTGATTACCTTTCTTTTCAGCGGAACGGTTTTTTGTATTCTTTCGGTTCCCTTTTTCGGGTTCCGTTGCTTGCCGGGGCTGGTGGATAAATATTATAACACCCTCTCCTCTTATGCCTATGCGTCGGTGAACGCTCTGAATTTAAACTTTCTTTCGGGAGGAAACTGGGCAGATTTGCAGACGCCCTTCCTATTTCTTACTTACGGAACATGGAGCACTCTGTTTCTGACGGCAATCGTGATTGCCGCCATGTGGATGCTTGCAAGAACAAAAGAAAAAAAAGCCGTCTTTTTCGTGGCGGGAATCTTTTTGCTCTCCGTTTATACGCTGACGGCAAAAATGCATGAGCGCTATTTCTTTTTCTGTATTCCGCTGTTTGCGTTTGCCTATGCGTTTCACAAACGCAAAGAGATCTTTCTTTTGTTCAGCGGAATCTCTGTGACCTATTTTCTGAACTTGGTGCTTGCCTATATCGACCAGGTGAATCATATTCCGAAGGACAGCGGCTGGGGCATGTTTCTCTCTGTTTTGCACATCGCCTTTTTGATTCTTTCCTATCGGACATACTTTCGGATTTATCCGCTGAAAAGGAGAAGTGAAATGAAAAAGACGTCCTCTTTTCTCAAGGAAACCAAAACCAAAAAAATACAAAAAACAGATGTCCTCATCCTGACAATCATCACGCTGATTTACAGCATTGCAGCATTTGTCAACCTGGGAGACACCGTCTCTCCGCAGACAAGCATCGCTTTGAAGCAGGGGGATGCTGTCACCTTTACGCTTGCTCTCAGAAACTACGACTCCATGATGGTATTTGAGGGAATGGACTTAGGGGATCTTGTCATTCAAGGCTCTGTGGACGGAGAAACCTATGAAAAAATCAGTGATTTTGAAAAGAGAAGTGTGTTTTCATGGCAGCGGTTTGCGCTGGAACAGCCCTATCAGAAAATTCAAATGACCGTTACCAAAACGGACAATGCGTTCATCGAGCTTTTGGAAGTCGGCTTTCTGGATGCCGAAACCCGGAAACCGATTCCTCCCCAATCGGTTGTGTTAAACGAAAGAAACATCACACAACTCAGCGATGAGCAGGATTTGGTTCCTTCTTATCCAACCTTCCGAAACGGCACCTATTTTGACGAAATTTATCACGCACGCACGGCATATGAGTTCAACCATGACCTGCCGATTTATGAAAACACGCATCCTCAGCTTGGAAAACTGCTGATGGCTTTTGGCATCAAGCTGTTCGGAATGACGCCTTTCGGATACCGTTGTATGGGAACACTTTTGGGCGTTCTGATGCTTCCCATTCTGTATCTGTTCATCAAACGGATCTTCCGCAGCACCTTTCTCTCTGCCGTTGGAACGGTGCTGTTCGCCGTAGATTTTATGCACTTTACGCAGACGCGGATTGCGACCATTGATGTGTATGTCGTGTTCTTTATCCTGCTGATGTACTATTTTATGTATCGGTTCTATGAGCAGTCGAAAGAGGCCGTCTGCTTAAAAAAAGATATCCTTTTCCTGTTTTTAAGCGGACTGATGTTTGCGCTCGGCATCTCCTCCAAGTGGACGGGGGTATATGCAGGCGCCGGCCTTGCCATTCTGTATGCCGTTTCGGTTTTTCAGATCCGCAAACAGGCAAAAGCAGAAAACAAAAGCTTTGGAAAAATTCTTGCCGTTCTGCTCGGCGCAGGGGTTGGTTTTTTTGTCCTGATTCCTGCAGTTGTTTACTTTACGGTTTATATTCCCTATTTTATCTGCATGAAAGATCCCGTCAATCTGGACAGCTTTCTGCGGATCAACACCCATATGTTTCAGTATCATTCCGGTCTACATGACACCCATCCCTTTGCCTCCAAGTGGTATGAATGGATCTTGGATCTGAAGCCCATTTGGTATTATCAATGTCTGAATCCCTATGCAGAGGGAAGCAAGGGAACCATCGCCGCCTTCGGAAATCCTCTGGTTTGGATCGGAGGGTTTGCCGCTATGGTATATCTGCTGATCGACACCATCAAGAAGAAAAGTGATACCGGTCTGTTCGTGCTGGTGGCATATCTGGTGCAGATTCTGCCCTGGATTCCGGTTGCGGAAGCAAGAACCACGTTTATTTATCACTATTTCCCGGCAGTTCCCTTTCTGATTCTGGGAATCTGTTATGCCTTTGACCGGTATTTGAAGCGGCGCAAAAACGACAAGAGCAGTGTGATTGCCATCTGCGCTTTCACTGCCGGAGCCGCTTTGCTGTTCTGCCTCTATTATCCGGTTCTGTCCGGCTTGGAATGCAGCTCAAAATATATCGACGCGCTGAAACTGTTGCCCGGTTGGATTTTTTAGCGGATCAATGAACTTTTTGTGACTTTTTTCAAAAAACTATCGAAATTTTTGACAGAAAGAGATATAATAAGGTTAGAAAGAAACGAGGTTCGGGACATGCCAAAGATATCGGTAAT
>CAKRUL010000109.1 GCA_934403665.1 uncultured Clostridia bacterium
GTGTTTTTATTGCTAAATGCCGTAAAGAGAAAAAATTAACTCAAGAACAACTAGCAGAAAAATTAGGCGTTACTGATAAATCAATAAGTAGATGGGAAAATGGAGTTTCCCATAGTTAAAGATACCACACCAAACATAACAACACCACGCTTATACGGGACTTAGCACACCCCAAAAGAACATACAGAAATCCCCCATAAGCAACAAGGTTTGCTTTATGGGGGATTTCTTGTTTTAATTGTCGTTTTTGATATTATTCAACAGTCTCAATAGAATCCACAATGCTCATTCTTGCAATAGAACGCAGAGGAATTGCCGTTGCAAGCAGGCAGGCCACAATAGAAATAATCGCAGCTTCCACAATCGCCATAACCGGAACAGCGACAAGCTGTAAAGCATCGGTCTGTGCTGCTCCGACAAAGATACAGCAGACATAGCCAAACACTGCTCCAATCACTGACGCAATGATACCGTAATAAGCGCCCTCCCACAGAAATGTTTTATAAAGGCTTGCGGCGCTCATTCCAATAGCCCGCTGCATCCCGATTTCACCGACACGAGTATGAATATTGCTGTAAACGGTATTGATGATGTTCAGGATGCCAATGATACCGATAAAGATGATAAGCACCCAGCACAGCATTTTGATCTGTTCAAAGCTTTCTATCATCTCATTGCTGCTTTGGAGATAGGAAAGCCAATGTGTTCCTGGATAATTGCTGCACCAGCTATCCAACCAGCTTTCAAAGGTATCTGTATCGGCGTTATCCTGTAATGTAGGATAGACTTCTGAATAACTGTCGTTTCCGAGCAGTGAACAGTATATTTCGTCATTCACGATGAGTTGAACACCATTCGTAAAGCCATCATTATTGATTGTGATTGCTGTATCGATCAATCCTAATACAGGAAGTGTTCTGTCTCCCAGTTGAATGGTATCACCTACGGTAAGATCAGTCTGCTGAACAGTTGTATCTCCATAAGAAAAGGCAATGGGATTTTTTACAAGGCAGCCTGTTCCATCTTTCAAAGCCTGTTTATCCTGAGCAGACAAGTTAGGAGCATAGATTTGTAATTGTGCTTCATCCACATTTACAAGCTGCAAGGTTTCATGGCTCTGTACGGAAAGATCAGTTTCAAAGGGCAGTATATCACCGGCACCTGGCATAAATACAGAAAGCCGTGTAGTGGAAACACTTTCTACTGCGTCATTTTCCGCTAATGTTTTTACGGCTTCTGATGGGATGCCAACGGTTTCATTTGTAACTGCATAGTCGCTGAAATACATGTCCTGAACGGAACTGCTGGCATCAAGCAGCCCTGTAAAGCTCTGCAAGGCAACAAATACGGTAATACTCATAACCAAAGACAGAATGGTAACTGCTGTTCTTCCACGCCCTCGTTTTAGGTTGAGCCTTGCATAATAGGCTTCAAAATTACGGATGTTGCGGTTCCTTTTTATCCTGCGTTTGATTTTCACAGTCTGCCCCGACATAGCAACAGTAGGAGATACATGGGATGCGTACCGGGCAGCAGGAAAGGCAGCCAGCAGAGCAAACAGAAGTATGACTGCGATACTGGCAAAGAGCATCGGTAGTTTTACCGTACTGGCGGTGTTGATTGCAGAGTTCAATTCGGAAGTGCTGTTTGCCATGAACAGATCGGGATTGAGAAGCCCCGTAGCCGCAATCAATACACCTTTTGCCGACAATATACCGAGCAGCAATCCGATAGGAATACCGGCTCCACAGAGAATCAAAAGCTGCAAAGAAACCAAACGATAGATTTGCCCTCGTTCTCCACCAATCGCACGAAGTGTTCCGTATTCTTTGATGCGTTTTGTGATAGAGATTTTCAGAATGTTGTAGATTACCAGCCCAGCCGCCAGCAAGACCAGAACACCCACCAAAATACACGCCGCAGTCATAAATGAAAATCCCGTACCGGTATCGCTGTCTGCCGCTTCATCATAGGAAATACCAATAGCGTCAAGCAAAACCCAGTTATATTGGATATACCGTTCATCCACGTTCAAATCTTCTGCGAGAGCATAAATGATGCTTTGAAAATTTTGCTTGTCATAAGTCTTAAAATCTGTGGAATAAAGCAGATACTCTTCTGGCAACAGTTCTTCTGCGGTTCCCTCACCGACAATCCCCTCAACCGTACCAGATGCGTAGCCGATATAGCTGCTTTCCAGAATGCCCGTCAATACAAAATCAGCAGAATATTCTAACTCTGACAGCGATCCATCCATAACGGAAACACTCAAATCCAGAGAAACGGTATCGCCAATTACAGCGTCCAATCCAAGATATTGAAGCGCATCCTCCGACAGGGCAATCTCAATCGCTTCCTCTGGTAATCGTCCCTCTTTTACGTTTCCGATTGCCGGGTACATAGATAATGCGTTATCGTGATATTCCCGAAGATATAAAGATAAACTACTGTTGCCTAATGGTGTGCTGCCGATAAAGATCGTATCGCCTACATCATATAGGCGATCATCTTCATGCAGCTTTTGCGCTTGTTCCTTGCCAAGCTGATGAAAGGTTGCATAACGGTTTCCGTTCAGACCCGCCGCCTGCTGAATACGCATGGATTGCAATATACCAATAGACTGACCGATCACTGTCGTCATAATCGTGGACATGATAACTGCAACCAAGATCAGGATTGCCGTGATTTTCTGTGCTTTCAGTTCTTTCCATGCAAGAGCTAAATAAGATTTCATCTTGCTGTCACCTCCGAAAGAACACCGTCCACAATTACAAATTGCCGGTCTGCCATTCTTGCAATGCGGCTGTCGTGAGTGATGATAACAAGCGTTTTCCCCATCTTTTTCCATATGCTTTGCAGCATTTCCATAACCTCGCCGCCGCTCTTGCTGTCCAGATTTCCAGTCGGTTCGTCAGCAAAAATAATATCCGGCTTTGCGATCAGGGCGCGGGCAATCGCTACACGCTGTTGCTGACCGCCGGAAAGTTCATGGGGCAAATGGGTCAGCCGTTCACGAATACCTAACAAATCCGTAAGCTGATTTAGATATACTTCGTCCGGCTGCTTTTTGTCCAGAAGCAGGGGCATGATGATGTTTTCTTTTGCGGTCAGCACAGGGAGAAGATTGAATTGCTGAAAGATAAATCCGATGCGCCGACGGCGAAATGAGGACAGTTCTTTGTCATTAAAACGATAAATGTCTTTTCCATCGTATGTCAGACTGCCGGAAGTCGGCTTGTCCAGTCCAGACAGCAGGTGGAGCAAGGTACTTTTGCCGCTGCCAGATGGTCCCATAATAGAAATAAAATCGCTGGATGCAATTTCAAGGTTGACTTTATCCAACGCAACGACACGGCTCTCGCCGCTGCCGTAGATTTTCGATAGTTCCTTTGCTTCAATGTTCATAAAAAACACTCTCCTTGTTTATAATATAAGGAGAGTGTAAAACAGAAATCTCAAAAAACGCTCAAGGTTTCTGATTTATTTGGAAAGAAGCAGTAGCCGTTGCGCCATAACTTTTGCTGTTTTCCAGTGTAAGTGTTCCTCCATGCTTCAGACATAGTATCTGGCTGCTGTATAGCCCCATACCAAAGTGTGCGGAGTCTTCTTTCATTTTTCCAAACGGTTTCGGGCCGCTTTGTATTAACTCCACAGGATAGCCTGGCCCATCGTCTGTAACTGATAGATGCAAGAAGTTTCCTTTCCGTTCCAAATGAATTTCAATTTTACTCTTTGCAAACCGAGCCGCATTTCCAATTAGATTTTCAGCAACGGTTAAAACCAATCCATGATCTAATTGTATTGTCCCCTTATCAGGTGCGGAAACAGACGGTTCTAATGCTCCTGCAAGAATTTTTGCTGTTTCCTCTAATTCAGAATGTAGCAGTGAATAGGAATACTCGTTTATCCGCACCGGCATTTGTTCTAATCGTTGGATGCTACTCATAGCTTCTGCATACTGTTCAATCCGTAATGTATAGCTTTCCAATCTGTCAATGGCTTGTTCATCTGCTGTTCCCTGCCGCAGTAATTTTATAGTTCCCTTTAAGACCGTGATCGGATTGCGCAAGTCATGGGAAAAGGCGGCATTTAGCCTTTTCCGTTCTTCTGCCTGCCGCCACAGTTCCTGATTTGATTTCAGAAGTTCTTCGCGCATAGTATCAAAGGCGGTGCAGAGCTGCCCCAATTCATCATCAGAATGGACAGGCATAGAAAAGTCAAGGTCATGGTTCCGAATCCGTGAAATCCCATTCCGTAGCGTGGAGATCGGCTGTTTCAATTTGATATGATAATATAATATGCCGGATAGAGCCAGCCCGCCCATAGGGAGAACAATGCAGGACACAATTTGAATGATTCCAAGCATGGACAATATATTTTGCTGGGTCTCTGTGGGGGTTTCCATTTTAACGATTGAACCGTCTGCTAAAATTTCTATTCCACCGGAGGGAAAGTTGCTGCTGATTGAATTGCATATCATAAAGACTAAGCCTAACATCAGGAGAGCCACCAAAACACAGGAAGCAGATAGGACGAGAAAAGTTTTCTTTAATTCCATATTTTTCAGACGTTCCACCGATAACCACACCCCCAAACTGTATCAATATAACTGTGAAGCGTACAAGCAGCCAGCTTCGCCCGGATTTTCCTGATATGTTCCATGACAGTATCACTGTTACCCTCGCCGTCAAGTCCCCACACTGTTTCATAAATACGCTCCCGGTCAAATACCTGTCCGGCATTCAGCGAAAGCAGCTCCACAATATCAAATTCCCTTTTTGATAAAGCAACAGGTTCACCCGCCACTGTGACGGTTCGGGCTGAATAATCAATCGTCAGTTCACCAAAGAAGCGAATTGTCGCTTTATTCCTGTGTCGCTGCTCCCTCCTCAGATGTGCGGCAACTCTCGCCCCTAATTCGTCCAAATCAAAAGGCTTAATGATATAATCGTCGGCACCTGCCTGAAAGCCGATGATTTTATCGGCAGATTCGACCCTTGCCGTCAAAAAAAGAATGGGGCAAGTAATAAGCTCCCGAATTTTCTGACAAAGGGTCAATCCGTCTATGTCCGGCATATTGATGTCGAGCAGGATTAAATCGGGCTGTCTTGCTAATTTTTGAAGTGCTTCATTTCCGCAATAAGCGGTCAACACCTCATATTGAGAAGAAAAATAACTCGCCATCATATCTACAATTCCCGGTTCATCATCAACAATAAGAAGCCTTTGTTTCATGCTATCATCTCCATTTGCAATTCATAATATTTATCGTAACAGCCAAATCTCAAAAAACGCTCAAACTTTTGCCGTCAGGAAAGTATAAAATCAATAGACTGATAAATTTATTATAATATTACTCTGCTGATACAGCCAGTCCGTAAATTCTTTCGGGCTGGCTGTCTTTTCTTTTACAGCCTTTTTTCTCTTCAATGCTTCTTTCTTGAACGCTTCAAAAGCAGTCAGCATTTCTTCCAGCTGGTCAGCCGGGAATCCCGCTGTCCTCTTCGCTTTGTTGATCTTATTGCGCCAGTTCTGGCATTCATTTTTATAAAGCAGGTCATAGTTATTTTCTCTTGCCCTCTCGTCAAATTCCCGCTT
>CAKRUL010000110.1 GCA_934403665.1 uncultured Clostridia bacterium
GATTAAACGCGGACAGACCAATGTAGCGGTGGAGGTGTCCTCCAGAAGCGTGAGCCAGATTATCGCCGAGAATGTTTTCACCTATTTTAATCTGATTTTCGCAGTGCTGGCGGCATTGCTGATTTTGGTGGGCTCGTTTCGGGAATTGACGTTCCTTCCTGTGATTATTGCCAACACCATGATTGGAATTGTTCAGGAAATTCGCTCCAAAAAAGTGCTGGACAAGCTGTCGGTTCTCAATGCACCGAAAGCGCAGGTTTTGCGCGACGGGGTTCTGCATACCATCCAGTCAGAAGAATTGGTTCAGGATGATGTCGTGCGTTGGGAGGCTGGAAACCAAATATGTGCGGATGCAGTGGTTCTGGACGGAGAGGTGCAGGTGAATGAATCCCTTTTGACGGGGGAGGCGGATGAGATTTCCAAAAAGCCGGGAGATTCCCTGATGTCCGGCAGTTTTATTGTTTCGGGAAGCTGTTATGCCCGCTTGGAGAAGGTTGGAAGAGACTCCTATATCTCACAGCTTACGCTGGAGGCGAAAGCGGAAAAAGGGAAAGAACAATCTGAGATGATGCGTTCGCTCACGAAGCTGATAAAAATGGTGGGCTTTGTGATTGTTCCGATTGGCTTGATTATGTTTCTGGAGCATTATTTCGTGATGCATGAGACGATACGGGGAAGCGTAGTATCCATGGTTGCCGCTTTGCTCGGAATGATACCGGAGGGATTATATCTTTTGGCAAGCGTTGCGCTTGCGGTCAGTGTGATTCGCCTGGCAAAAAAGAGAGTTTTGGTTCACAATATGTCGTGCATTGAGACTTTGGCGCGGGTGGATGTGCTGTGTGCCGATAAAACCGGCACCATTACCGAAAACACCATGCAGGTCAATGATTTGATTCCCCTTGACGGCAGAGACAAAGAACCGATGCTGCAAGCCGTAGGCGATTTTGTCCGGAATATGGAAAAAGACAATGTGACAATGGAGGCTATGCAGAGCTATTTTCAGGAAAATACGGAACGCACTGCGGTTTCTGTCACTTCCTTTTCCTCCGCCCACAAATACAGCAGCGTTTCTTTTGAGGAGGAGACCTATGTATTGGGGGCTCCGGAATTTGTGCTGCAGGATCAATATGAAGAATACCGTGAGGTGATCGAGGAATATTCCGAACAGGGGTATCGGGTATTGGTCTTTGCGTTATATAACGGCACCGTTGACGGCGGTCCTCTCACAGAAACTGCGGAAGCGCTGGGTCTGATTTTGCTGTCCAATCCCGTGCGGAAGGAAGCAGCAGAGACCTTTCATTATTTTTCCCAGCAGGGGGTAGAAGTGAAGGTCATTTCAGGAGATAATCCGATCACGGTATCGGAGGTCGCGAAGCAGGCGGATATTCCGCATGCGGAACAGTATATCGATGCGTCTAAGCTGACCAGTGAGGAAATGATAGAGGAAGCGATTGTAAAGTATACTGTTTTCGGGCGTGTCACACCGGAACAGAAGAAGCAGTTTGTTTTGGCTTTGCAGAAGAAGGGAAAAACGGTTGCAATGACCGGAGACGGCGTGAACGATGTTCTGGCATTAAAACGGGCGGATTGCAGTATTGCAATGGCTTCCGGGAGCGATGCGGCAACGCATGCGGCACAATTGGTTCTGATGGATTCTGATTTTTCCTGCATGCCTTCTGTCGTGGCGGAGGGGCGTCGGGTCGTCAACAATATTCAGAGGTCCTCCTGTTTGTTTTTGGTGAAAAATATCTTTTCTTTTTTGATGGCAATGTTTTCGATGATTTTTTTGGTGGATTATCCATTGATGCCGTCTCAGATTTCACTCGTCAGCATGTTTACCATCGGTGTTCCGGCATTCTTTCTTGCGTTGGAGCCGAATCACAGCATCATCAAAGGAAATTTTCTGCACAATGTTTTGTTTGCGGCTTTTCCGGCAGGTCTGACCAATTTTATCGCCATTGGCGCTATGGTGGTATTCGGCAAGGTGTTTGAAGTAGACTCCCTTGTGATTTCCACCTGTTCGACCGTGTTGTTGGCGGTGGTTGGATTAATGATATTGTTCCAAATCAGTAAGCCGATGAATGCATTACGTTGGGTGATTTGGTTTGCCATGATGGCAGGGTTGATTTTCTGCAGTTTCTTTTTAAGCAGTTTGTTCAGCATTTATCCCTTATCTTTAGAAGGGGGGATGCTTCTTGCGGTGTTTGCCGTTGTCACAGAACCTATTTTCCGCTATACGACGATTCTATTTGAAAAGGGAAGAAAACTGATTTTGGATCTCCGAAAAAAAATCAGAGACCGGAGAAGATCTGAAAGCAATGCGTGAGACCATTGATTTTCTCTGCGGATTTGTGCGGTGAGATGTTAGAGCGGCAGGGTTTCTGTATAAAATTATGGAAAATTGCTTGCATATCCTGTGAAATTTTTATATAATATAACTCTAATGCGGCAGAAGGAGTCTTTTTCAATGCCATTTGCCGCAATCGACTTTACAGAAGGGGGAATTTTTATGAATATTGGAACGATCAGCGCCTTTGCGATTTATTTTATTGCAATGATAGCGGTAGGAATTTTTTTCTGTAAGCGTTCTCAAAACCATGCGGATTATATTTTAGGGGGAAGATCGCTGAATAAATGGGTTGCGGCACTGAGTGCCCAAGCTTCCGATATGAGCGGATGGCTGTTGACCGGGCTTCCCGGGTTGGCGTTTATGTCGGGGTGCAGTGAAGCTTTTTGGACGGCACTCGGACTATTGCTGGGAACGTATCTGAATTGGAAATTTGTCGCAAAAAGATTGCGGCAGTATACGAAAGTGGCAGGCGATTCTCTGACACTTCCGGATTTTTTTGAAAACCGTTTTAAAGATAAAACAAAGCAGTTAAGAGCGGTCACCGCAATCATTTTTATTGTGTTCTTTTTGGTTTATACGGCGGCACAATTTGCGGTGGGAGCCAAATTGTTTCACACGGTGTTCGGGTGGAATTATCATGTAGGCTTGATCGTGGGTGCGGTCATTATCGTGGCTTATACCATGCTCGGCGGTTTTCTGGCAGTTTGCTGGACAGATTTTATCCAGGGGATGTTGATGTTTTTTGCGATTATTATCGTTCCGGTATTTGCCATGGTGAAAATGGGCGGCATGCAAGCTTCCTATGACATCATCAGCGGTTTCGGAGCTGCTTATTTTAACGTGATGCAGGCGCCGGAAGGGCAGAATATTGTGATGATTATTATCTCCTCACTGGCATGGGGACTCGGATATTTTGGAATGCCTCATATCCTTGTCCGTTTCATGGGAATCAAATCTCCCGATGAGGTAAAACCGGCGCGCCGGGTTGCAATGGTCTGGGTGACCGTTTCTCTGATTTTTGCTGTGCTGGTCGGAATTTTCGGAAAAGCATATTTAACTTCTGTCGGTGCTGCCATCACAGACGGAGAAACCGTATTTATGGTTATGGCGAGCAAGCTTTTCCCGGTGTTTATTGCCGGAATCTTATTGTCCGCAATTTTGGCGGCAACAATGAGCACAGCGGACTCTCAGCTGCTTGTGGCATCTTCCGCCATTTCGGAGGATATCTACAAAGCATTCTTCCGGAAGAATGCTTCTGAAAAAGAACTGATGCTGGTAAGCCGTGTTACCGTTCTTGGAGTTGCGCTGATTGCTGTTTTCATGGCAATGGATCCAGAAAGCAGTATTTTTGAATTGGTTGCACACGCATGGGCAGGGTTCGGTGCCGCATTCGGACCGGCAATCCTGTTCAGCCTTTTCTGGAAAAAGACGAACAAAACCGCTGTCTTGGTCAGCATTCTTGTCGGCGGTGCGATTGCTTTATTGTGGCCTTATCTGCCGAAAACTGTCACGTTCGGCATTTATGAAATTATTCCGGGCTTCCTGGCTTCCATGCTGATTATTATCATCGGCAGTTTGGCAGGGAAAGAGCCTTCCAAGGAAATTCTGGATGAATTTGAAATGGTGAAAAACGAAAAGATTTAAGAGAGCGATAACAAAAAGACCTCTTTACACATATGATATTGTATCATGGGATGTAGGGAGGTTTTTCCTTTGGTACGACTGGACAGCTTTATTGTAAAGGAAACAAATTCCGGAACGCGGGGGCAGGTAGTTCCTTACGGAATCAGAATGGTTGGCGCTCCCTTAGAGTGGAAAGAAACCATGGGAGAGGGCATCAAAATCGGTGTAATTGACACCGGAATCGACAAAAATCATCCTGATCTGAGAGACCGAATCCGGGATTACAGAAACTTTACCGATAGTGATATTAAAAATGTTGCGGACGAAAACGGGCACGGCACGCATGTCTGCGGAAGCATTTGTGCCAGTAACACGGGAAGAGGCATTGTCGGCGTAGCGCCGAAAGCGGAGCTATATGTGGCAAAGGCATTTGACCGCGATGGTGCCTCTTCGGAAGAGAAAATTATCAATGCATTGTATTGGCTCGCGGAAAAAGAGGTGCATATTATCAACATGTCTTTTTCCTCAAATGAATATACCGACAAATACCGGGATGTGATGCAGGAAATTTATGAAAAGAATATTATTCTGGTGGCGGCAGCCGGAAATCAAGGAGAAATGGGAATTGGCTATCCGGCAAAATTTCCCACCACGATTACGGTCGCTGCGGTTGACATGATGAAACGAACCACATCCTTTTCGTCGGTGGGGGATGAAATCGATGTCTGCGCCGCCGGGAAGGACGTCTATTCGACTTATCCGAACAACAAATATGCCCTGCTCAGCGGAACCTCGATGGCAACGCCGCTGATCTCAGGTTCCGCCGCATTGTTTCAGGGGAAGGCAATACTTCGTTACGGAAAACCTTTATTCTTCCATCATATTGCCGATTTCGTCCAGAAGGGCTTCCCGGTGCTCCCGGAAGAAGCTGTCCTCGTCGTCGGCGGTCTTGCGGTCCACAATGCGGATGTGATCCAGCGCGCCGCTGATTTCCACATCCCGCGCATCCCCCAGCACCATCTGGCGCAGCTTCAGCGGCAGAAGCAGACGGCCCTGACCGTCCGCCTCCATGCCCCGGTAGCTCATCTTGGCCAGATAAGCCTGATACTTTTGTACGGCTGGTTTGCGCTGATTGAGGCGGTAGAGTTCCGCCAGAAGTTCATCGAACACCGGGTCGGGATACAGGGCGATGCCCTCGCCGTCCCGGGTGATGCTGATGGTGAAGACCTCTCCCAAAGGCTTGCGGTAGGCGGTAGGGATAATAATGCGCCCTTTCGGATCCAGTGAGTGGTCGTAGCTGCCGAAGAAAGTATAGTTTTTGGGGAGGATAGAGGCGCTTTGCGTCTGATTCGCTTCGGCATGCGTCTCGTCCATGCGCTCCACCCGTCCTTCCTCTGCGTGGCATTTTGCTCCACTTTCTGGCACCCAGCACCATTATGCCCCACTCAAATCAAAAATGCAACGGCTCAAATCCATACCCCGCAAGGCTTTGATGCTTTTTTCGACAACGAAAACAGCCTTTTTTGCGAACGACTGTTCGAAGGTTTTTTCGGGTCAAAAAAGAAAAAGTTTGGAAAGTTTGCCGAAGCAATCTTTCCAAACCTTGGGGAACAAAT
>CAKRUL010000111.1 GCA_934403665.1 uncultured Clostridia bacterium
AGCAGCTCACTCGTAATGAGCAGGTCGTCCGTTCGAATCGGATCAGTAGCTCCAAAAAACGACAAGTACGAAAGTGCTTGTCGATTTTACTTATTACCGAAATTCTTGACAAGTTTCACGAATCAGCTTATTCGCAGCGGAACGAGTATAGGTGCGAATATCAGAGAAGCTTTTACGGACATGGGAGAAATGATTTTATCGTCAAATTACAAATAGCGTTAAAAGAGTGTTCGGAAAGTGAGTATTGGCCGGAATTGCTTATAGAAAGCGGATATTATGAAGACAAAACAATCCTTGACAACTGTGCTGAAATAAAGAAAATATTAATTGCGTCAATCAATACAGCAAAGAAAAAAATTAAAATATCTATAAGGTTCATCTCGTCCACGTCGGCATGGACTTCGCTCCGTTCCGATTTTTCTGTATATAAAAATCAAAGCCCGGAAAATCCGGGCTTCAACAAAATAGGGCGGATGACAGACGGTTGCAAATGCAGGCGCTCACATGGTCAAAAGACTGTTTTCCTGATCCAATACCAGGAGAATCTTTTCTTCATTTCCGCTGTTGGCATTGATATAGATCAGATAATTTTTATTCTCAAATTTCCCCTTGATTTCGTAACAGAATGCCTCAGTTCCGTTTTCCAAGGGAATATAGCACAGGGTGATCTGATCGGCAGATAGATTTTTGTTCTGTTTTTCTTTCGCCGTTTCGGCAGATATCGTTGGAACTGTTTGTTCCCTGTGTTTATGATGTGTCAGATAGCCTCTTGCTTCAAATCCGATCACTTCCTTTGTATCGCCGGCAATTTTCAGCTTGATCAAATCCGGATATAAGACAATGCCATCCTGCACAGCGGCAAAATTGATTGTCATAACGCCATCTGCCATTTCATAATAGCTGTCTTTGAAGCCATGGAATCCTTTTGCATTTAAAAATTCCTGGGAGATGCGGATTCCTTCCTCATAACTTAAGTCAGCTGCTTCCGTATTTTTGGAATCCAACATGGAAATAACATAACCGCCCCTTTTGGTAATGCTGATAAAAACAGAGCGGTTTTCTTCCTTGGCGGTGCCGGAAAATCCATAGGTGTGAATCGTTCCCTCTCCGTCTGAAGTGTGCTCCAGGGAGGTTACCTTGTCGCTTCCGATAAAATCGAGTGCTTTTTGTTTTGCTTCCTCCAGCGATACTTCCGGCACATTTTTAAGCATTTCCGGTTCTATGTTTTCCATGTGGTCGGAAAAAGGGCCGTCATAAATGAGCGAGGGATAGTTTAAAAAGTTTGCTTCGATGTCTGAGAAAATGTTTTGACTTGCTTCGCTTTCGCCGGCTTGCTGTGCTTCGCGTGCCGCCGCGACAACACCGGAGAACCCTTTCTTGCTGTCAAGAATCTGATTCTCAATACCGCTCAGAGATTGGAACAGTTCATTGGCATATTTGGAAAGTTCCATCATGGTTTGATGCTGCTGTTGTGTGATCGGCATGTCATCAATGGATTTTGCCGCAAGCATGCGGGTGTAATCGCCTACCTGTGTCAGAAATTTCTGGGTGTTGTCAAGCGTCGCATTTTCGATGGGCAGCTGACCAAGACACGCTTTTGCATAGGAAGAATACTGCGTGATTTCATTTGCAATCTGTGCGAGGTGCTTGGGTTCTGTTGTGATGATTCCCTTGGAAAGGGCAACGTCAATGTTTTTGACGGAATCTGTAAGATCATAAAAGGCACGGCGATATTGATTTTCTATCTTTAATTCGTATGCCTCTGCCCGGTAATAGGTATAAGAACCAAGACCGACAAGGACAACCAGAGCGAGCGCTGCGGCAACCATGCTTATTTTATGCCTTCTGATAAAATCCATTTTGATACCTCCTAATGACAAAAACGGTGTTTTCCGATGGTTTTGATAAGGGGACGGGAAAAAATCCATTGGTTTGTTGCGGTGGCGGGATTGTAATAATAAATCGCACCTTCCGAGGGGTCCCAGCCGTTCATGGCAGATTCACATGCTTTATAAACCGAAGAGGCCGGATCAATCGGCACATTGATTTGACCGTCAGACACGGCGGTAAAGGCGCCGGGCTGATAGATGACACCGGCGATGGTATTCGGAAAGGAGGCGTGTTTGACGCGGTTTAATATAACGGCTGCGACTGCCACCTGTCCTTCAAAGGGTTCCCCGCGGGCTTCTCCGTTGACACATCTGGCTAAGAGCTGTGTGTCTCCGGCGTTGACGGATGCAGCAGCAGCCGGATTCTCCAGCGGGGCAAGCATTCGAATGCCGCCCAAAAGAAACGGGAGGGCGAGCAGACAAAGCAAGACTCTTTTCTTTGTTTGTTTCATGTTGCATTCCTCTTTCTGACGGTTTGCAGCAAGCGGTTTGCCCTTCAAACCGCTTCCGTTTCTACCGAAAATTTATCTATTGTTATTTTGACACTATTTTCCGAGTTTATTCCGAAAAAATTCAAAGCTTCTCAGAGACAGAAGGATTAGAACAGAATCGCAAGTGAGATATTTTTTGGAACGTTCTGAGAAAAAAGACGAATTGATTTGCACCTTGATCCATACGCCTATTAATTTATCTGATAAATTAACTTACAAATATTGCTTTTTAAAAGAAAATAGAGTAAAATAAATTTGTGGGAACTTAATTAAATTTTTTAACTAAGTATCTTCTCTGTATTCCGATACCATTGAAGCTCCCTATTCCCGGCATGCTTTTGGCTTTCACAGCCTTATGCAATGGAAAACAAAAACAATCCGAAACCGGCAATCACGGCGAGCGGTTAGAAATGGAAGGGCTGCCTTTTCTCTGGGCAGAAAGACGATGCGGAGACCGGAAAAAGTTTTCTAAGCGGAAAAGAAATGATACCGCAAGGAGCCCAGGCGGTGTAAGCGGAATCCAGGGGTGCTCTGAAAAAACAACAAAAGATTTTAAATATTTGGAGGTAATCCTATGAAACACATTAATTTTTTAGGAATCGAATTTGATGTTCAGAATATGCCCGTTCTGGACGAAGGTTTCATTCCAATGCACGCATTCAATACGGCGTTTTTGAAAACAGCGACAAAAGATTTGAACATTGCTGTGGAGAGAAATGCGGGTTACACCTCTGTGTTCAAAACAAAGATTCACGGCACCGAAGAAATGATTGAAGCAGATTGCTTTTATGCCGAAAGAATGGTGAAATTTCTTCTGTGGGCGATGGGTGGATATAAAGTATATATCTGCGGAGACAAAAAGATTTATGAACACATTAAAAAAGAGTATGCAAAAGACGGAAAGCGTGCTTTTGACTTTGACTTTATGAGCAGAGTTTATGAAAAAGATTTTGAGGTTCTCTATCGTGAATTGGACGAAACCCCTCAGGAAAAGGTTCAGTCCAAATCAGTGGGCAGAAACTTTGATGGCTGCCGCATCGGGTTTGACGCCGGCGGAAGTGACAGAAAGGTCTCTGCTGTCATTGACGGAGAATGTGTATACAGCGATGAAACAGTCTGGCTGCCGAAGGTGACTGCGGATCCGGAATACCATTTCCAGGGCATTTTGGATTCTATGAAGAAAGCTGCCGCAAAGATGCCGAGAGTGGATGCCATCGGAATCAGCAGTGCCGGAATCTATGTGGATAACCGGACGATGGTAGCATCTCTGTTCCTGGCCGTGCCGGAGGATGAGTTCAACAAACATGTGAAAGATATTTATATTCGTGCCTGCAAAGAGTTCGGCGACATTCCCTTTGAGGTGGCAAATGATGGGGACGTTACCGCACTGGCAGGAGCAATGAGTTTGGAAGATACCAATGTTTTGGGAATTGCTATGGGAACCTCTGAAGCAGTTGGCTATGTGGACGGAAACGGCAATATCACAGGCTGGCTGAACGAACTTGCATTTGCACCGGTAGACGCACAGCGGGAAGCAATGGTGGACGAGTGGTCTGGCGACATCGGCGTGGGATGCAAATATTTTTCTCAGGACAGTGTCAATAAGCTGGCGCCGCGCGCAGGCATTGAACTGGACGAAAACGAGACACCTGCAAACAAGCTGAAAGTCGTTCAGGGTTTGATGGAGAAAGACGATGCAAGAGCGATTCAGGTTTATGAGTCCATCGGAGTTTATTTGGGTCATACCATTGCGTACTATGCGGATTTCTATGATCTGAAGCATTTGCTTCTGTTAGGACGGGTGATGTCCGGAAAAGGCGGCGATATTATTATTCGTTTTGCGGAGAAGGTTCTGAAGGAAGAATATCCGGAATTGGCAAAGAAGGCAGAACTGCATGTGCCGGATGAAAAAACAAGACGTGTAGGTCAGTCTGCAGCTGCAGCAAGCTTGCCGAAAATTGTGAAATAATTCAGTACAAGTTCAGAAAAAGGGAGATGTAACAGTTATTTTTTACATCTCCCTTTTTAAATTTTGTTTTTCACTCTATTCCGGAAAGAATCCTCAGCTTTTGTCGCATGGATTGTTTTTAATCAGAAATTGATATTTGAGAAGACCGATTACCGTTTTGGCATCCTTCAGTTCACCGGATTGAATCATTTCAATCAGCGTATGCAGGGGATATTTTTCAATGTTCAAAATTTCATCCTCATCCGGATTTACGGTTCCCTTATACAAATTTTTTGCCAAATAGATATGAATTTTTTCATTACAATAGCCGGGGGTAGGAATGCAATAATCCAGATAGGTGAAGTCCTTTGCACAGTAGCCGGTTTCTTCCTCCAGTTCTCTTGCAGCGCAATGAAGCGGATTTTCACCGGGTTCCAGCTTCCCGGCCGGAATTTCAAGAAGGGTTTGTTCAAAGGGCTTGCGGTACTGTCTTACCATAAACACATTTTCCTGTTCATCCACAGCGAGAATTCCGACGCCTCCGGGATGGTTGACAATTTCTCTTGTGGAAACCTTGCCGGTGGGCAGTTCGACTTCATCCACCTTCACATGAATGACTCTGCCTTTGAAAATCTCTGTTGTTTTTGTTGTTTTCTCTGTATATTCCATTTTGTTGCCTCCTTTTTTCTGTAAAATATTTTAACAGACCGCAAAGGGAAAGTCAATCGATGAAAAAATACAGGCACTCTCCTTGCCGGGGAAACATACTATGATAATAGATTACCGGCATGGGAGGTGACTACATAAAATGCGAAAAAAGACATTGGTTCTCGGAGGAGATTTCAGACAGCTGAATATGGCTCAGGCACTGGAAAGAGAAAGCTTTCAGATCGATTTGAGCGGCTTTGACGCACCATATCTGGAATCCATTCCGCTACCCTATCGAAACATAGAGGACATTTGCTGGAGGGAATATGAAATGGTTGTTTTCCCCCTTCCGGTTTCCAAAGATGAAAAGACCCTGAATACACCGCTTTTTCATGGATGCATTTCATTGCAGCAGGTATTTGGGAAGCTTTGTTCTGACCAGATTGTAGTCGGGGGGATGTTTTCCCGGTCATTAAAGAAAGGTTTTTCTGATGCGGGAATAAAAGTCTGGGACTATTTCGACAGAGAAGAGCTTGCGGTAAGAAATGCGGTTCCGACGGCGGAGGGCGCTATTGCGATTGCCATGGACGAAACGCCTTTTACCATCCATGG
>CAKRUL010000112.1 GCA_934403665.1 uncultured Clostridia bacterium
GGAATGGACTTTGCTCCATTCCGATTTTTCTTTTGCAGAAAATCAGTCATGCGCTCCGTCATTCCTCCTTTTCGCAAAAAGGCACGCTTGGTTCGCCTGTTCGGTTGCAAGCGCCCTCACGACGTCTCTCTGTCGCTATCACCTTTTTGTGAGATGCGCCTGCGGCGCGCAACAGAACAAAGAACAGTGCTCAATGCGCAATGTTCTCTGTCCTTTGTACTTTGCTCTCTGCTCTTTGCCCTTTCTTCCATCTTTGCGGCTGAATCGTGTGTCTCGTCGTAATATCCTTCAATATAGTCAAAAGAAGAATGAAAGAAGCAATCTATTGATTTTCTTTCATACGCGGAGAGAGTTCGGCAGAGAAGTGCTTATAATAGGGACTTCTGTTTACTCTGAGAACCTTGAACAATATCTTAATGCTATGCTGGAAACGGAGCTTATATACAGCGTTTCATCTTTGTTTGAGTGTGGCGTGAATATGGCAATCGCTTTTTTAGGATTCAGTTTTCCTCTTCTAATTGGACATTGCGTTTTTGAAGTTCCTTGACTTGCTTGGCGGTAAGCAGCTCGCCATCGCCGATTTCAACGGTAGAGTATTGTTTCCCCCATTTTCCGAGTGCGGATTGAGAAACTCCGTATTCTTTGCAGAGCTGGAATTGCGTTTTTTCGTATTGATGCAGAGAAACAAGAGATTTTTTGAAATCCTCGTCATATTTCGTATCATTGTGTCTGCTTTTTTAGGATAACACCAACCACCTTTTTGCGAGATGGCACCTGCGGCGCGGCAATAGAACAAAGGACAGCGCACAATGCGCAATGTTCTCTGTGCTTTGCCCTTTTTTGTTTGCTCCGAATGGTTGAACAGGTATTTTTGGTATGGTATAATAACCTCACGAGCCTCTAAGGCATTGAAAATGCCAAGAGTCTCGGAGAACATTGAAATGCAACATTACGATGACGAATGCCATCTTCATTCTTGCATTTTAGATCACCTCACGAGCCTCTAAGGCATTAAAAATGCCAAGAGCCTCGGAGAACATTGAATCACAATACTTTTGTTATTGCGGTATCATGAAGATTAGGAACGGAGTGTACGCAAAATGGAACTGCGTGTTTTGAAATATTTTTTGATGGCGGCACAAGAGGAAAACATCACGAAGGCGGCACAACTTCTGCATGTTACGCAGCCCACCTTGTCAAGGCAGCTGATGCAGTTGGAGACAGAATTGGGGGTCAAGCTGTTTGAGCGGAGCAATCACAGCATTGTACTGACCAATGAGGGACTTCTTTTGCGGCGCAAGGCACAGGAAATTGTGTCATTTGCCGAAAAGGTAAAAAATGAGCTGGCTGGGGACAAAGAGCTGAACGGAGTGCTGGAAATCGGGAGCGGCGAATGGAAAAGCTTTTCGATTTTTGCAGACATCGTGGCGGCAGCGGAATTGAGACATCTGTTGCGACCATGAAAACTGCCTGCCCCAATGCAGAGGTGAAGGATGGATTTCGAGGAACGGCAAACAGCGGAAATGCGCAGTTGGAAGAGTGGATTCAAAAATCTCTTTCGCAATGATGCGGCGTGACGTGCCGTTTGCGTTGCTGCGGTCGGAGGGAGAATGCTTCCGTTCGGAAGGGGCGGCAAGACCGACCATCCAAAACGGCGGAATTTCGGCAATTGTGGGGCGCGTATTTTTTATGGAATGTTCGGCAGATTGCTCTTGCCAAATCGCCTTTGTGTTGCTATAATAGAACACAGTAAAATCAACAAAAGAGGGGTTTATTATGGCAAACAAAAAAGTATCGGTGAGAGACATTGTGATTACCGCACTGCTTGCGGCGATCTGTTTTGTGGCGACTTATCTCCACATTCCGTTCGGCAAGGCAATGATTCACCTTGGGACAACGGCGATTTTTATTTCTGCAATGCTGTTCGGCGGTGTCAAGGGCGGCTTGGCAGGAGGTATCGGGCTTGGTTTGTTCGATCTGTTGGGCGGCTATGTTGCATATTCTCCGTGGACTTTCGTGACGAAGGGGCTGACCGGTCTGGTCTGCGGTTTGATTTCTTCCGCCGGAAGAAAAGACAACAGCTTCGGACGGCAGACGGTGTTTGATGTTTTGGGCTGTCTGGCAGGCGGTGTGATTTCATTGGTCGGATATTTTGCGGCGGACTGTGTGATTTATGACACCGGAGTTGCATACGTCAATGCGATTGCTTCCCTGACGACAACCGGAATCGGCATTGTCATCGCGCTTCCGCTTGGTGTTGCATTGCGGCAAGCGTTTTACAAAGCACATATTCTGTAAAAGAAAAAAGGAACAGCGTGCGCTGTTCTTTTTTGTTTCTCCGGGTTTGCACCGAAGCAAATTTTCACGCCCTCTTTACTTTTACGCGTTAAAGTGCTATAATACGAAAGCGGAGGTGTTTCTATGGTACACATCGGAAACGATTGGGATGAAGTGCTCAAAGAAGAGTTTCAGAAAGAATACTATCAAAAAATCAGGGAATTTCTGAAGCATGCCTATGCGCATCAGAAAGTGTTCCCGGACATGTTTGATATTTTTAATGCGTTGAAATATACCGGGTATCGGGATACCAAAGTGGTGCTTCTGGGGCAGGACCCCTATCATGGAGACGGTCAGGCACACGGATTGTCTTTTTCGGTGAAGCCCGGCATAAAAGTTCCGCCGTCCCTTCAGAATATCTATAAAGAGCTGCAAAGCGATCTGGGATTGCGTATTCCAAACAACGGGTATCTGAAAAAGTGGGCGGAGCAGGGCGTTCTTTTGCTGAATGCCTCCCTTACGGTGGAAGCCTATCATGCCAATTCGCATCAGAATATCGGCTGGCAGCTTCTCACCGATGAAATCATCCGCAAGCTGAACGAGCGGCAGGATCCGGTTATCTTTTTGCTGTGGGGCGGCAATGCCAAGCGCAAGGAAGGTTTGATAACCAATCCGTGGCATTTTGTCTTAAAGGCGGCGCATCCAAGTCCGCTGTCTGCATATAACGGCTTTTTCGGCTGTAAGCATTTTTCCAAAACCAATGAAATTTTGGCGTCCCTGCACAAGGAGCCGATTGATTGGCAAATTGAGGATCTTTAACAGAAAGGGGCAATCGCTATGAATAAAAAATTGAACACACCCGAAATAGAAGGGCTCTATCAGGCGATTCTCACCCTGCGGAATGTGGAGGAGTGCAAAGCCTTTTTTGAGGATTTGTGCACCATAACCGAGCTGCAGTCCATGGCACAGCGCATGGAGGTGGCAAAGCTTCTGCACGGGAATGAGATTTATTCCGAGGTGGCGAAGAAAACAGGAGCCTCTACCGCTACGATAAGCCGTGTCAGCCGTTGCCTGAACTATGGAAACGACGGCTATCTTTTGACGCTGGAAAGACTGGGCGGAAAAGAAAATGTATAATTCTTTTGCCCGCGGTTATGACCGTCTGACCGATAATATCGCCTATCGGCAATTTGCGGATTACTATGAGGCGATTTTTGCCCGTCAGGGCATTTCTCCGGAACTGGTGCTGGATTTGGGATGCGGCACGGGGACAGTCACCGCGATGATGGCACAGCGCGGTTATGACATGATTGGGGTGGATCTCTCGGAGGAAATGCTGGACATTGCTCGCACCAAAACAGACAAAGCGCTGTTTCTTCAGCAGGATATGACAAATTTTGAATTGTACGGAACCGTTGATGTGATTTATTCTGCGTTGGATGCAGTGAACTATGTCCTTTGGAAAAGGGATTTGAAACGGATGTTCCGTCTGGTGAACAATTATTTGAATTTCGGCGGACTTTTTGTTTTTGACATCAACACCCCCTATAAATTCCGCTCGGTTCTGGACGGAAACACCTTTGTCTATGACAAGGAAAGCGTCTATTGCGTCTGGCAGAATGAGCTGGACAAGCGCTCCGGTATCTGCACCTTTTTCATCGATTTGTTTTATCGGGAAAAAGGAGGGCTGTTTGAACGTTTCTATGAAGAACATTATGAGCGAGCATATGAGCCGTGCGAACTGGAAAGGATGTTAAAAGAGGCAGGCTTGCAGCTGCTCGGCACATACGATGCCTTTTCGTTTCACAAACCGAAGCCCACATCGGAGCGGATTTTTATGATTGCACAGAAGATAGGAGAATCAAAATGAACACCATTATCAAAGCATTGACCTTAAACGGGGAAGCAAGGGTATATGTTGCCGACACTACCCAATTGACAGAGGAGGCGCGCCGGATTCATCACACGGCAAAAACAGCGACGGCCGCTCTGGGCAGAACGCTGACGGCAAATGTCATTCTGGGAGCAGATCTGAAAGGGGAGAAGGATTCGGTTTCCATTCAGATTCGCACCGAGGGCAAGGCAGGCAATATCATCACGCTTTCCAATGCGGCATGTCAGGTGAAGGGGTATATCAGCCATCCGGAAGCAGATCTTCCGCTGCGTGCGGACGGAAAGCTGGATGTGGGAGGTCTTCTGACGACCGACGGCACACTCACCATTGTGAAGGATATCGGACTGAAAGAGCCGTATACCGGCACCATTTCTTTGGTCAGCGGCGAGATTGCCGAGGATATTACGTATTATTTCGCAAAATCCGAACAGATTCCGACCTCGGTAGGGCTTGGTGTTTTGGTGGACAAGGAATCCGGCTGTGTGCTGAAAGCCGGAGGTTTCATGATTCAGTTGCTGCCGAATGCATCGGAGGAAACAATCACAAAGATCGAAGAGATTCTGAAATCCGGCATCACCATTTCCAAATTGCTGGCGGAGCATGAAAAGTTGCAAGATATTTTGGGCATATTATTAAACGGATTGGAATATGAATGTATTGAAACTCTTCATCCGGAATATCGGTGCGATTGTTCCAAGGCGCGGTTTGAAAGAGGCTTAATCTCTTTGGGAGAGAAAGAGCTGAGCCGGATGATTGACGCCAAAGAGGGGATTGAAACCGTGTGCCATTTCTGCAACAAGAAATACAAATTCAGCTTGGAAGAGCTTGAAATGTATCGCAGAGTCGCTGTCCAGGCAAAGAAAATTCTGGAAAAGAAAACGCCAAAAAAAGAATAAAAATATTTCAAAATGGCTTGACATTTTTCTTTTTATTGTGTATAATAACTCTTGTCATTGAGACCATGTAGGCAATGCTGTGAAAATGTGAAAAAGATTTAAAAAAGTCTTGACAGCTTGCTTGAAATGGTGTATAATCACTTTTGTTGTTTACACAATGAAGTGGGCGCATAGCTCAGCTGGGAGAGCATCTGCCTTACAAGCAGAGGGTCATAGGTTCGAGCCCTATTGTGCCCACCACTTCAATATGGCCCGGTAGTTCAGTTGGTTAGAACGCTAGCCTGTCACGCTAGAGGTCGTGGGTTCGAGCCCCATCCGGGTCGCCAAATCTCATCTTTTTGAAGATTGAGGTTTCGCCTCTGTAGCTCAGTCGGTAGAGCAGGGGACTGAAAATCCCCGTGTCGGTGGTTCGATTCCGCCCGGAGGCACCATTTGCGGGAGTGGCTCAGTGGTAGAGCGTCACCTTGCCAAGGTGAACGTCGCGAGTTCGAATCTCGTCT
>CAKRUL010000113.1 GCA_934403665.1 uncultured Clostridia bacterium
TGCGATGAACTTCGCCAGTCGCATGCGGATGCGGTGGCTGTGCTTGCCGGCGTCGACGGTGAAAAAGTAACCTTTGCAGTTGCGGTCGGAAAAGACGCGCAGCAAAAGGGTGCAAATGCCGGAAAAATTGCCCGCGCAGCGGCTCAGGCGGCCGGCGGAAACGGCGGCGGACGTCCTGATTTTGCAATGGCGGGCGCGAAAAAGCCGGATCAGGTCGGCGCGGCGCTGGATGCAGCGGTTGCGGCGGTTGCAGAGATGACGAAATAACGAGATACCCGGAAAAATCGTCAAACGAAAGGGGGAACCGATATGGATTGCATTTTTTGCAAAATTGCAGCGAAAGAGATCCCTTCGAATCTGGTTTATGAAGATGAACAGATCTGTGCATTTTACGACCTGGATCCGCAGGCGCCGGTGCATGTGCTGATTGTTCCGAAACAGCACATTGCCTCCTGCAATGAGATCAACAAGGAAAACAGTGCTGTTGTCGGTCATATTTTTGAGGTGGCGGCAAAAATTGCCGCAGAGCTCGGAATCTCTGAACAGGGATATCGCATTGTGAATAATTGCGGTGAGGGCGCAGGACAAACCGTATTCCACTTGCATTTTCATCTGATTGGCGGAAGAGATCTTCTTTGGCCCGCAGGCTAAAAAGAAATATCGCTAAATTGGTTGACATTTGTGCAAAAATAAGATATAATATATTTTGCTTACTGTAAATCAGTAAGCCCCAAAGCATTTTGCAGTAGCGGAGGGAGGGGAACAGAATGTCAGAAATCAGAATCAAGGAAAACGAATCTCTTGACAGTGCTTTAAGAAGATTTAAAAGACAGTGCGCTAGAAGCGGTGTGCTTACTGAAATTAAAAAAAGAGAGCATTACGAAAAGCCTAGCGTAAAGAGAAAAAAGAAATCCGAAGCTGCAAGGAAAAGAAAATTCAAATAGTTTTCAAATAGGGGCGATATGAATGGCTCTCAAAGAAAAATTGCTGGAAGATATGAAATCAGCCATGAAAGAGAAGGATCAGGTCAAGAAAAACACGATTCAGTTTGTTCGTGCCGCGATTCTTCAGGTAGAAAAGGACAATAAGGTTACTTTGGATGATGAAGGAGTCACGGAAATTCTTGCGAAAGAAGTGAAAAAGAGAAGAGATTCTCTTCCGGAATACGAAAAAAGCGGCCGCCAGGATTTGATTGACACGTTGAAGCGTGAAATCGAGATTATCCTTGCCTATCTTCCGAAGCAATTGACAAAAGAAGAATTGACCGTTATCGTAAAAGAAGCCGTTGATGCAGTCGGTGCCAAAACCATGAAGGACATGGGCAAAATTATGGGCTATGTTCTTCCCAAAATTAAAGGTGTCGGCGATGGCAAAACGGTAAATGAAATTGCAAAAGAATTATTATCATAAAAGAACGGTTAAGATGAATATGCACTTTAAAACGAATCTGTTTTGAAGTGCATATTTTTTTGTCAGTCTTTTTTTTCGGAACAATAGGTCTGTGTTTATTTTTGGCGCCGGAACATTGAAGGGGAAAGACCGAATTTTTTAAAAAACAATCGATGAAAATAGCTGATGTTGCTGTAACCGACCCGAATTGCAATGTCAGACACTTTGAGGTCGGTGTTTTTCAGAAGAAACATTGCCTGTGAAAGCCGTTTTTCCTGCACGAGCTCTGTATAGGTATAGCCGGTTCTGCGCTTGATTTCACGCGAAAACCAGGAGAGATCAAAATGAAGCATGCTGCATAACTGACCGAGCGAACCGTTGGAATAGTGTTCTTCGATATAGCGAAGCGTTTGAAAAACAAGCTCGTCATTCACACTGTTTCCGGAAAGTCGGTCGGTATAATTGAGAAGATGTAAAAACAAAAGCCCCATTGTATTTTGGTTGATTTTTCTTTTGTTTGGGACAGCGTACAAAAGTGTCCAAATCAGATTTTCCACCAGGTTTTGAATCGGGAGCACATCAGAAATTCTGAAATGCAGAAAGGCGGTGTCACTGCTTTCGCTTTTCAAACAGTTTATGATAAAGCTGCGAAGAGGACTTTCTTCTTCTCCGAGCATCCGAAGCGCATCGTCAAAAAATTCGGGCAGTATAATGAAGTTGACCGCAATATCCCTTTGCCCGGCAGGCAAAATTTCTTGCTTAGCGTTGCGGCTTAAAAAGAGGAGTTCCCCCTCTTTCAGATGAATTTTGTGACCGTTGATGAGATGGGTTGTTGCACCCTGACACATATAAATCACTTCAATATAGTCATGTGTATGCTCCGGAAAATGGACAAATCTTGCGTGTGTGCGGACGGTGATCAGTTTTCCCTCGCGCAGAAGTTTTTTTGCGTTTATCACGTTTTTGGAGCTCTCCATATAAAGACTGCGGTTGATTTTCTTTTCACCGTTCAAAAAATGCTGTTCTTCGTCTGTGATGGGAAGAAGCTTTTCGATCATCTGCTGTTTCATCATCTGATTTCCTCCTTCAGAAAAGGAATGCCGATATGTTCGGCACGGGTCACAAATCCGCCTTTTTGTCTGAACGGTCTTGCAAGGCTTTCAGGCCGGCTTCGTTTTTTCAGTTTAGCATAAAAGCAGAGAAGATGCAACTGCAAATAAGGACACTTTTTTAGTCAAATCGTGTTCTTTTATCCGTGGGAAATGTGCTATATAATAAAAGAAAAACGTAAGGAGGGGAATCAAATGAAGTACTATCTTGCCATAGACATCGGTGCTTCTTCGGGAAGGCATATCCTGGGATGGCTGGACGGCGGCAAACTCCGTCTGCAGGAGATTTATCGGTTTGATAACAGCATCCGGAACGAAAGCGGCAATCTTGTTTGGAACATCGGGCATCTTTTCAGCGAGGTCAAAGCAGGAATCTTGGAATGCAAAAAAATCGGGAAAATTCCTGCCACGGTTGCGATCGATACTTGGGGAGTTGACTATGTGCTTCTGGATGCCGAAAAACAGGAAATTCTTCCGGCGATGTCTTACCGTGACGGAAGAACTTTTTCTGCCGCGGAGCAAGTGAATGCGGTTCTTCCGCAAACGGAGCTTTATTCGAGAACCGGTATACAAAAACAGAATTTCAATACCATCTATCAGCTGTACTGTGACCGAAAAAGCGGCAAACTGCAAAAAGCAAAATATTTTCTGATGATGCCGGAATATCTGTCTTTCAAGCTGACGGGAAAGATGCGGAACGAGTATACCAATGCCACTACCACCAATCTTGTGAATGCCGAAACAAAAACATGGGATCAGGAAATTCTGTCCGGACTGGATTTGCCTCAGAATCTTTTCGGTGCGCTTTCTCTTCCATGCACGGCTGTCGGTAACTTTACCGATGCCGTTCAAAACGAGGTTGGATTTGACAGTGAGGTAATCCTTTGCCCTTCGCACGATACGGCGTCTGCCGTTGCCGCTTGCCCTTTGGAGAAAGAAAGCGCGTATCTTTCCTCAGGTACATGGAGTCTGATCGGCACAGAAACGGCAAAACCGCTATTGAGCGCGGAAGCTCTTTCCAAAAATTTCACCAACGAGGGCGGAGTGGAATATCGGTTCCGGTTTCTTAAAAATATTATGGGCATGTGGCTGTTTCAGAATATCCGCAAAAATCTGAATCATGCTCTTTCTTATGATGAGATGATGTTGCTTGCGAAGGAAAGCACATTTCAAGAAACCATCGATCTCAATGCTTCTGATTTTGTCGCTCCCGACAATATGATCGAAGCGATCAGAAACTATTTGAAAAAAACGAACCTTTCTCTGGGAGATGTGCTTTCGTGCGTATATTGTTCTCTCGCCGATTCATACAAAAGAGCCATCGGGGAAATCGAAAGCATCACGGGAAAGAAAATCCACACCATCTGTATTGTCGGCGGCGGAAGCAGGGATCAATATCTGAACCAGCTGACTGCGCAGTACACGGGCAAGAAAGTCATCACCGGTCTTATGGAGGCAACCGCAACGGGCAATCTTCTTTCTCAGATCATGTATGACAACAAAATAACGCTTACGGAGGCGAGAAATATCGTGAAAAAAACATTTCCAATGAAGGAGGTCATCCAATGAGCAGATACAATGAGGCAAAAAAATCTATGCAAAATACGGCATTGACACGGAAAAGGCACTTAACACACTGAAGAACATTCCGATTTCCATTCATTGCTGGCAGGGAGATGACGTGGTTGGTTTTGATTCCAAGCAAGCGCTTTCCGGCGGAATCCAGGCTACAGGGAATTATCCCGGAAGAGCGACAACTCCAAACGAGCTGATGGAGGATTTCCATCAGGCGATTTCTCTGATTCCCGGAAAAAAGAAGCTGAATCTCCATGCAAGTTATGCGATTTTTAAGGAAGGAGAGTTTGCGGACAGAAACGAACTGGAGCCAAAGCATTTCAAAAAGTGGGTAGACTTTTTCGGTGCTTTATGACAAACAGAAAGTTTATCCCTGTGTGGAGTCAAAGGTTTTCGGAATCGGTCTGGAAAGTTATACGGTCGGCTCGGCTGAATTTTGTCTGAATTATGCTTCAAGCCGCGGCATTACCCCTCTGATGGATAACGGACACTATCATCCAACAGAGGTCGTTTCCGATAAGATCAGCGCTATGCTGTTGTTTCATAAGAATGTTGCGCTTCATATCACGAGAGGCGTTCGCTGGGATTCGGATCATGTTGTCCTTTTCGATGATGAAACAAGGGAGATGATGAAAGAAATCGTCCGGCAGGATGCTTTGGACAGAGTATTTCTTGCAACCGATTATTTTGATGCTTCCATCAATCGGGTTTCCGCTTGGGTAACAGGAGTTCGGAGCGTTCAGAAAGCATTGCTTTACGCTATGCTGGAGCCGTATCGGACAATGAAACAAATGCAGGATCGAAGCGACTTTACGTCTCTCATGGCAATGCTGGAGGAAATGAAAATCATGCCCTTCGGCGATGTGTGGAACGAGTATCTGGAAAGGGAAAAGGTCGCATCTGACTATCTTGCCGAAATCAAAAAATATGAAAAAGAAGTTTTGGAGAAAAGAACGTGAAAAATATACTAAATGCTCCCTTTGTGGAGGAAATGAAACAAACAACCGCCAATATGTATCGCCTCGGCTGGGATGAACGAAATGGCGGAAATATCAGCTATATGCTGAAAGAACAAGAAGTGGCAGAATATCTCGACACCGATCATGTTATCCGTACCATTCCTACGGGTTTTGACGCGACGGATCTTATCGGAAAGATTTTTATTGTGACCGGCACAGGAAAGTATTTTAAAAATGTTGAAAAAGACCCGGAGACGAATCTCGGAATTATCCGTATTGCAAAAGACGGGAGCACGGCAGAGCTTCTGTGGGGATACAAGGACGGCGGAAAGTTCACAAGCGAATTGCCTTCTCATCTTATGAGCCACATGGCAAGGCTTCGTGTGGATCCCGAGCATCGGGTCATTATGCATTCGCATCCGACTCATACG
>CAKRUL010000114.1 GCA_934403665.1 uncultured Clostridia bacterium
AAAATCAGTCTTTTCTGCGTTGTCAGGCTTGCCATACGTCAGTATGCCTGCGCCTTTGCGCCTTGAAAATCCAAGATCTTTCCTCTGTTTTGCGTTCGAAGAATTTTGAAAGTGGAAACTTTCATACAGTACAAGGAAAAAGAACAGAGAATCCTGACGGATTATTCGCATTTTGATGCAGGATGACAAGAAATTTGCCTGTGGAAACCTATAGGATTCCGCTCCTTAATATTTTGAGAAATAGGAGGAATGACGATGAATAACTATGAAGCTATAATGCAGATGGACAAACAGCAGTTAGAAGACTTTCTTGATGGAGTATATTGCACCGGATTAAATGTCGGGATGTTTGCAACACGTTTGCCTGAAGAGGAAGCCGCTGAAATCTTAGCAGAGAATCCCTATGGATGCAAATGGCTTTCAGCCTCTGCAGAGAAAGCTGTTTTACAAGTGAATCCTAAAGACAAAGAAAAATATATGTTAGATGCTTTAGTAGCTGCTCTATTTCGTAATGCGGGCATGGACGAGCACGGTAACAAAATAAGTGAGCCCGGAAACACAATAGTTTTTTAATCACGCAAGATAACCCCAACACGATAATATGAACTGCACCAGTTTGGGCAAGCACAACAAAACGATCCCCGTGACAGACATTCATCCTCTTAACCAGAATGCGCCCTGCTGATTACATTCAGCCCTTTCTTAAAGACGGCGTTTTTTCTGAAATCTGTAACCTATCCTTGACAAGCCTGTATTTTCAAGGTTATCTCCGCGCGTTAATATCTCTTTTTTGTGTCCGCGTTTTTGACTATAGTGCATCATTTTGCTGCCATACCCTTTTCCCTGATGTTCCTTTTTGACCGCAAGAAAGAACACAGAAACAAAATTTTCTGCATTTATCGTATAGACCAAACTGATCAATTCGCCCTTCTCCAACACTGCATAAAAAAATCTCTGCCATTGCCCGTTCTGTGAAACAAAAGTGCAAGCGGTACCCTTTCATTGCGCGGAAATGCAGAACGATAAAGATTTTTTATTTGCCTTTTATAAGTTCCTTACATCTTCAAATCGCATCCAGATCACCTTACATCAAATATTTGTCCAAATTGATCCGTCCATCTTTTTCAAAAACAATCCCTTCCGCTTCCAGAAGCTGTCTTTGAACTTCTCCGCCGCCAAAAGCGAAACCCTTTGCAAGTTCTCCGTTGCGATGAACCACTCTGTGGCAAGGGATAGCGCCGGGTTGGGGATTTTGGTGCAGGGCATAGCCCACCACCCTTGCCCATCTTGCATTTCCAGCAAGGTACGCAACTTGCCCATAAGTTGCAACCTTTCCCTTTGGAATCGTTTTCACAACCGCATAAATCTTTTCAAACGTGTTCATCTTTTCACCGGTTTCCATTTTTATCCATATTCCTTTTCATTGCGTATCTATGCATAAGTTTCCCTACTTAAAATGATAATATGCAGCAGTTTCCCGGTTTCTATACTCATGCTTTTCGTAATACCCTATCAAGCTTCCGTCAACATCACGCAAAGCCACCATATAAACATCTTTATTTTCCTTGTCATTATGATACGTGTACAGGATGTTATTTTCTTGTCTTTCGGCAAACGATGCAAGCGCTCTGTCTATCATTTCGTTTGACTTTGCATTGTGACAATCTTTTAAATGGTTTCCCGTTAAATCGCGATGATAACGCTTGATTGCAGAAGGATTCATATATACAATCACCGAATTCATATCACACACGACAATCGGTGCCGTGTCTTGATCTATAATGCTCTTCAATAATTTGTTTAACATTTGGTTTCCCCTTTCCAGTAATCAGATGATTATCTCTTTTAATTGCTTTCTGCGCAGCTTCCAATCAGGCATGATTTTTGAGAGCTCCTCATAAAATTTTCCCGAATGATTCGGCACTAAAAAATGAGTAAACTCGTGTGCCACAACATATTCAATGCATTCCATCGGTGCATACATAAGATTGATATTAAATGTCAGGATGCCTTTTGCCGTATGACAGTTTCCCCATTGAGATACCATGCGGCGGAATTTGATTGCAGGATATCTGACCCCCAGTTTTTTAAAATACGGATACATTTTTTCACACAATGCAATGATCACATTGCAGATCTCATGCTCGGAAAAATATTGTTTTTGCGGAAAATTCATTCTGTCGACAGACTGCGCAAGCGCCTTTAAAATAAAATCTGCTGTCGAAGTGATAAAATCATCAATCACCTGCTGCGGCACCCTTCTGTTTGCCGAAACATGAATCACCCCGTCAGGTTTTATGCGGAGATTGATATTTTTGACGTCTTTATACTGCAAATCATAGGTAAGTATTTTTTCTTTTAACTGAATTTCTTTCACCATAATATTTCTTATCATTCCGATTATATCAGCTGCAAAAACGAAGTTGCAGCTTCTTCAAATTCGATTTCTCCCCGTTTCCGCAAACTAAAGAGCGTGCAATTGACAAAAAACAACTGCATTCTCTTTCTTCTTTCAAGCAAAAAAACATTGACAACCATACCATCTATAGTATATCAAAGAAAGGTTGAATCGTCCATATTTTAAACAAATTTTCATTTCGTTGCAATGAGGGGAAAGGTGTGCCCATCATACAAAAATAAGTGCCCGCAAAAAGGGCACTTATCAAGGATATTTCCTCTATTTTTCATATAAAAATTCTTCCGAAAACTGCAAGCCAAAGTCTTTTTCGATTTTTCTAAAGCCGTCCGGCGTAATCGTCTGTCTCTTCTTTCCACCCGTTATTTGCATGACATTCACAAGCATCTCTGCGGCTTTTTCAATGGTGTGCATGACACCAAATGCCATATCGAGCGTTTCACCGCTGCACACAAGGCCATGGTGAGGCCAGATTACTGCGTCATATCTTTCCATCAGCTTTCCGGTTGCGATTCCTATTTCAGCGCAGCACGGAACCATCCACTCCATAATGCCGACACCGTTTGGGAACACAATCGAACACTCTGTCATCATCTCCCAAAGTTCCCGGGTAAATACTTCCGATTTCAGCGGTAAAACATAGGTCAGTATGTTGGTATACTTTGGATGCGAATGATAAACCACGCGATATTTCCCATTCGTAGCCTTAGCTTTTATACTGTGCGTCAAAAGGTGTGCCGAAATCTCGCTTGTAGGTCTGCCCCCGTTTACAAGACCCCACACCACTTTATATCGATCGCCGGTATCATTGATGGTGATGATACAAAAAGAGTCTTCCGGGTTGTCTTTCACGTTCTGAAAATACTTTCCGCTTCCGGTAACAATAAAATACTGTCCGGAAAAATCAGGAACAGAAACATTCTTTCCTATTTCATGCCATTCGTTGTCAAAACGAAAATATTCTTTGATTTCATCCGCCTCATCAGCTGTCATTCTATACGACATATTGCCGCCGTTGATCTCATGCCAGCCCATTTTCCAACCCATGTCGGCAACCTTGATAAAAGCTTTAATCGGTTTTGATTCCAAAATATTCATATGTTTGTTTCCTCCGTGTCTATCGTCTTAATTTCAAATGTGTTTGAAACAAGCTGTTTAAAATCGTTGATACTTTGAATGTCACCTGTTTCAATCATTTGTACGGCAATGTTTCCGAGTGCAGTTGCCTCGGACGGACCCGCACAAACTGTTTTTCCACTGTGCTTTGCAGTAAGACGATTTAAATATCCGGCGTTGGAGCCGCCGCCTATAATATGTATCGAGCTGTATGTTTTTCCTGTTAGTTTCTCAATCTGTTCTGCACTTTCCGAATAGCATTTTGCAAGGCTTGTATATATGATTTTTGCATAATCCCCTGCGCTTTCCGGCACTTGCATCAAATGCTTCCTGCAATATTCGTCGATTGCACCGCGCATTGATTCTGGCGACAAAAACATGTTATCATTGCAGTCAACCACGCTGTCAATACCGCTTTCTTCCGCCATATCACAAAGCTCGGCAAAGGAATAACGATCATCGTATTCATGCCGCACCTGCTGTATCATCCAAAGCCCCATAATGTTTTTCAGGCAATTGATTCCGTTCAGAGCCCCCTCATTGCTGAGACCCAAGCTGCGGCAGTTTTCCGAACAGTCTGGCGCATCCGTTTCAATTCCCATGAGCGACCATGTCCCGGAGCTTATATAAACGGCATTATGATGATCACCATACGGGATTGCGGCAATCGCCGAAGCAGTATCGTGTGATGCTGTGAGGATGACCTCTGTATCGAAGCCGACTGTGTTCTTGATTTCCGGAAGAAGCCTGCCTGCTTTTTCTCCCGGCTTTTTGACCGGACAGAATATCTTTTCCGGCAAACCAAGCTTCGCTATCAGTTCCATATCCCAGTCCTTTTTGCTTGCGTTGATCAATCCGGTTGTGGTGGCCTCGGTGTATTCCGCAGCGAGCGTGCCCGTCAAAAGATAATTAAAATAATCCGGCAACATCAGCAAATGCCGGGCACCTTCCAAATACTCTGGATTTGTCATTTTTACCGCGGCAAGCTGATAGATGGTGTTATAGGGTGCTTTCTGTATGCCTGTGCGGCGATACAAATCACTTTCACTGATGATTTGTTCCACATACGGCACAGCTTTTTCGGTTCGTCCGTCACGATAACTCACCGCATCACCAATTCTTCTGCCTTCTTTGTCAATGAGAACAAAATCTACCCCCCAGGTATCGATTCCCATCCTTACAGGAATTTTGTCCAAAGCGGCGCATTCTTTCATCCCGTTCAATATTTCACGAAACAGTCTGTCAATCTCCCAGCACAAAGTACCGTTTTTGTTGACGGCGCCATTTTCAAAGCGATATACTTCTTCGGTTACAAGGCGACCGTTTTCGACACAACACAAAATATGCCTTCCGCTGGAAGCTCCAAAGTCAACAGCAAGATAATAATTCTTTTTTTCAGTCAACTACAACACCCTTTTTCAGCAATATATTGGCATAGAGCGCGCTTTCGCCTGTTGCAATAACCGCATAAGGCCTTTTTCGCACGTTCATAAAATTCAAAGCGTTCCAAATGTTCAAACGCAGCATCGGAATACTTTTTGGTGATGCTTTTATATTCATCCCAAATAGGCGTTTCCACGCTGTCGCCCTTCACAACCTCCATGAGGTACAACGGTTTTGCATAGGTATCAAGCGGCAAAAGCTTGAGCACGGCATCCAGCACTTCCGCTGCGCCGTTTCCCATGAGATAAACCACTCTCTGTCCCATGCTTGCCGACGGAAAATTCCCGTCGGCAATCACAATCTCATCGCCATGTCCCATTTCACACAAAATTTTAAGAAGCTCAGGAGGTATTATTTTAGGTATGTTTTTCAGCATATCCTTTTCTCCTATCTGTAAAGCGGTCCGTATTCTTTGCACGCTCTGTAATCCGTTGCGGTCTTGTCGTCACCAACACCGAATCCGACCCATGACTGCGGTCTGTAAAT
>CAKRUL010000115.1 GCA_934403665.1 uncultured Clostridia bacterium
ACCAAACTGAGCTACGCCTCGAAAAATGATACACCTGCATTTTCAAGTGCATGATACATTATACATACATTTTTGTGCTTTGTCAAGGTTTTTCAAATCCTTTTTTGGTATTATGAATGGAGCAGAATCAAACAAAACAGCGCACAAAGCATAAAAACACGCCGCTTTTATCACTCTCAGAAAATCCTCTGCAGGCAAAAAAAGACAAAAAAGCGTGACTCGGATGCTGCACTTATTTTCGAAAAACATAGCGATAAATCGCCAAAAAAAGAAGCAATGTACCAAAAATGCCAAAAAAACCATACAGCTTTCCGACCAAAGCCGAAAACGGAAAGAACGAAGCTCCGGCCGCAAACAAACCGCCAACGAACATCACAACAGACGGTTTGATCTGAAAACTCCCCGTCACTGCAGACACAAAACCATAAAAACAGGACACGGCGGTAGTAATCATCGCAAAATACATCGTGATCCCATATATTTTCTCGCTGCATGAAAAAAGCGAGGCAACGATATGCAAAAAGGGCAGCTCATATATTTCCGGCTGAACCCCCGGAAGGCTTAAGCAACCAATGATAATCAAGCCGACCGGAAGAAGAAACAAAAAAGCCAGCAAAAAGCCAATCAATGCCTGTCGGCCGCTCCATACCTCCGTGGCAGAAGTAACCGAAATGGGAAAAACGCTGAACGCATTATACCCTGCATACAGGAAAGCAAACGTCAAAGGCGGCGCAAGGTATTTCATATGGATTGGGGCAAATACCTCGGCTCCTCTTTCAAAAAAAGCCATTGTTCCCAAAAACAGAATGCACAGAATAATGACCGGGGTTAAAATGATGTTTACAAAAAAAATCCCGTTTATTCCATAAAGCAATGCGGCAAAACTGATGAGAAGGATCGTTGCAATTCCAAGCCAGTAAGGCAAATGAAAGCTTTCTTCAAACAGGGCTCCGGCACCGGACACCGTGACGCAAAAACACGCAAGCAAGAACAGAACCGAAATCAGATAGGCAACGGAACCGAGTTTTCCGACAATGATTGAACAGAGATACTCTTCATAGGAACGAAGGTGCCCTTCTTTATAGTAAAAACAGCAGCAAACACTGCCTGTTAAGAGAAAGGCACAGGAAAACGCAAAAAGCCATCCCGGATATTTGGCATACCGGACAAAAAAGGTATAAAGCTCCTGACCTGTGGCAAACCCGGCACCAATTAAAGTACCCACAAGCACAAAAGCCAGGGAAATGCTTTTCCCGATTCCCCGTTTCATATGAATCCTCCATTCCGCCCTGTTTCTGTCTGATCTTCATTGATTTCATTATATGAGGCAAAAACAAAGGAAAGAACGAAACGAATCAAATGTTTTTTCGCAGAACTCTTTTCCAGACGGTCTGCACAAAATGACCGGTAAAAGATTCCTGTCCGTTTTTCGGAACTTCTCCGAAAAACAAAACGTCTAAATTTATATTTCATCCTTTTCAGGAGGTCTTCTGACATGCGATATCGAAAGAATTTTATTTTGGCCGCAACAATCGGCATTTTTATTGTCTGCACACCGGCTCATGCCAAGCCGGCTCTGAAACTGGACACTGTAAATCACCGGGCATATATCACCGGAGCAAACGGATCTTTTTTCCCGGATCAAGAGCTGTCCCGAGCAGAAGCTGCTGTGCTTTTTTCCCGCTTGCTGGTAGATGAAAACGAGAATCCGGCTTATGCGGAAAATGACAGCTATTCTCTGCCCTTCTCCGATCTTGCCGAGAAAGACTGGTTTGCATCCTATGTCGGCTTTATGAATCAGCAAAATCTATTAGAAGGATATTCTGACGGCACCTTCCGACCGGGAAAAGGAATCACCCGCGCCGAATACACTGCTCTGCTGTTCCGGCTGACACAGACAGAATCCGGCGCGATTGATTTCGAACTCCCCTTTTCCGATGTTTCCTCCGATCACTGGGCGAAAAAAGCAATTTTTTCTGCCGTTCACAGCGGCTATATCAACGGCTATCCCGACGACACCTTCCGGCCGGAGAATCCTATCACCCGTGCGGAGGCAGTAACCGTTCTGAACCGCGCGCTGGGGCGTTGTGCGGACAAAACATTCATCCAAAACAGAAAAGACAATCAAATTTTCCGGGATCTTTCGCTATCCCACTGGGCATATTATGAAATCTTTGAAGCCGCCGCATCCCACCATTATGAACAGCAAGGCGAAACCGAAACATGGCTGGATGCGTGGGACATTCCGAAGAATCCCTATGCCTTTGTCTCGGATACCTTTTCCTTTCTTCTTCCGGAGTTAAAGACGAACGGTTCCCTGGTTCCCTTGGATTTCAGCAAAATCGACAGCATCGCTCTGCACCATATGGATCATCCAACGGCCGGTTTCCGGGAGATTGAGGACTGGCATCTGCAGCGCGGCTTTGACGCCATCGGATACAATTTCTGGATTGATTTTGAAGGAAACATTTCTGTCGGACGGGGCTGGAACAGAGGCGCCGGCGTTGCAAATCAGAACGGACATATCATCAGCATCGGATTCCAGGGAGATTACGAAAAGAAAAACACCTCCATGCCCCAGGCACAATACCAAGCCGGGGTTCAGCTGATTCGCTGGATTCAGCAAAAAATTCCTTCTGCGGTGAACATAGGGGGACACGGAGATTTTGCCGCTACGGACTGCCCCGGAAAATACTTTCCCCTACAGCAAATGAAGGAAGAAGCACAAAAATAATGCCTTGAAACACAAAAACTGCTTGGAAAGCCGATCTTTTTCGGTTTTCCAAGCAGTTTTTTCAAAAATAAAAGACCATCCGAAAAGACAGTCTTCTATTCTTTCATTATTTAATTTCGTCTTTTAATGCTTTTCCAGCTTTGAATACCGGAACTTTGGTTGCAGGAATCACAATTTCTTTTTTCGTCTGCGGATTTCTGCCTTTTCTTTCTGCTCTTTCTCTCACTTCAAAAGAACCGAAGCCAACCAGCTGTACTTTATCGCCTTTCTTCAAAGCACCTTTGATTGCATCGATTGTTGCGTTTAAAGCAGCTTCCGCATCTTTCTTAGAAATTTCTGCCTGTGCAGAGATTGCAGCAATTAATTCAGATTTGTTCATGATTTTAACCCCTCCTGAAAATATAATTTTTTATTTTTCACATTTTCATGTGATATTTGAAAGCGCATCTTCGCAGACAAGCACTAACTTGTCCAAATAGCGGTTCAAACACATATCGGCGGAAATTTTATTTTTCTCCGCAGTTAAAATAATCTCAAACAAAGCAGCCCCTATGTCCGATTCCGCATTCTGCTCATCATAAAGCCTGTCCCTATTATCTAATATTTCATTTATTTTGTCAATACTTTCTTGTTTAAAAATATGAATATTTCGCATTTTTTTCAACTTTTCCACTATTTTTTGCCCCCGAAGCAACGTCGAATAGCTTTTGGAGATGGATTGAAGCATTTCGGCCGGTGTTTTTTTCTCGCTGTTTTCATACTTAATCTGCTCCCAATTTGCCACAACTTCCTCTGAGTCGCTCACCGTTGTATCGGAAAACACATGCGGATGCCGAACAATCATCTTTTTCGCAATATGGTCAATGACATCCTGAATGTCAAACGCTCCGTTTTCCCTCCCGATTTGCGAATGAAGCAAAACCTGCAAAAGCACGTCGCCCAATTCATCTGCCATCTGGTCATTGGTTCCGTGTTCCGCTGCGTCGATAAATTCATAGGATTCCTCAATTAAATATCGGAAAAGCGATTCGTGCGTCTGCTTCCGATCCCACGGACAGCCGTTTTCACTGCGCAGCACGGCAATGATATCCACAAGTTCTTCAAAACTGTAATGTTCTTTCAATGAAAACCCTTCTTTCCTCATTTGTTTCAGAAACATACGATGCTTTTATCCAAGCCATCGCTCCATGATAACCGCCAGCCTATCCCCCTTCGGCATCAGCTCCACATCGGATTTGCGAAATGCTTTCAGCAGAAACATCACAATCAAATATACCATGCCGGCCGCACAGATTGCAAAAGCGGTGGATAGAATGTTTGGAAAATAGTTGATCAAAAAAGAATAACCAAAACGAGCTGTAACCGCCATCGCAGCTGCAGAAAGCAATGGTTTGAAAACTGTATCCATCACCCCGTAGTTTACCCGTAAGGTATTGTGAATACAAACAAGATTCAGCAAAAGCGTTGTTGCATAGCACAGCGTGGTGCTGATCGGAGCTCCCATGATATTCACTTCCGGGATTCCAATCAGAATATAGTTGGCAATCACCTTCACAATGCCGCCGATTGCCATGTTGAACACCGGCATCCAAACCTTATCCAATGCCTGTAAAACCGCATTGGTGACCATCGTGACACAAACCATGCCGATTGCCAGACCAAGAAAGGACAACAGTCTGGTACCATCCTGATTATTGCAGAAAAAGGCCAAAAACGGATTGGACGGCAAAACCGCATTCATCGGAAGAATAAAGTCCGTATTTCGATATAACAAATGCAAAATGGGACTTGCCAAAACAGCCAGCCCGATTCCTGCAGGAAAGGCAATCTGCCAGGAAATCCGGACAGCAGAGCTGATCTGTTCCCTTGCCTGCATACGATTGTGGTTTGCCATCGCCATAGACACAGCCGGAACAATGCTGATGCTCATTCCGACAATAACGGTAGCCGGCAGATTAAACAAGGTGATGGCATACCCGGAATAGTACCCATACATCATTTTATATGCGGTATCCGAATAGCCCATTCCGGAAAGACGGCGCATAATCATCGCCGCATCTATCATGTTGGTCAGAGAAAAAACAGAAGAACCGATGGTGATCGGAACGGCAATCCATATGACGGTTTTCAAAATCTGCCGAAATTCCCCGTTTTCAAACCGAACGGGAATTCGTCTCTGTTTCCGGCGGTGGAACACATAATACAGCATCAGAAAAAGAGCACTGCACAAGGAACCCGTTGTCACTCCGAGGATTCCGCCCGATGCGGCAAAAACAGCCCCTTTTGGAAGCAGTATGCCTGCTAAAGCAAGACCGATAATCAATTTGAACAGTGCCTCGATGATTTCGCTGACCGCAGTCGGATACATATTCTGATATCCCTGAAAATAACCACGGTAAACAGAAGCCAAAGAGACGAAAAGTAAACTGGGCGCCAATGCCATGATCGCGATATAATCCTCTGGAATCGCCATCACCTGCGCAAACCATTTCGCTCCCGTCAACAGAAGCAATGTACCAAAAAGACCGATCACCAGCAAGATGCAGAAAGAAACGTTTCGTATTTTCTGCACTTTTTCATTGTTGCCAACCGCCGCATTTTTGGAGACCAGCTTTGAAATTGCCACGGGCAGCCCGGCCGTGGAGATTACAAACAATACAAGATAAATGCTGTAAGACGCCTGATAAATTGCCATTCCTTCCG
>CAKRUL010000116.1 GCA_934403665.1 uncultured Clostridia bacterium
GCGACAAGGTGAGCCATGTGAAATTCGGCATCGGTGAGATTGTAGATGCCAAAAAACTGGGCAATGATATGAAGCTGGAAATCCTGTTTGACAAAGCCGGCAAAAAAATATTGATGGCGGCGCTGGGAAAACTGAAAAAACTATAATCGTTCCCGTTCGTGAAAAAGGGAGTGTAAAAAGTTCTTTTTACACTCCCTTTTCGGCTGTCGGAAACGTCTGTCGGCATGATGATTTTATGTTGCGGACATCTACGAATTTGTCAGCATCATATCCTTGACTTTCATCAGACGGGTCAAATTTCCCCGTTCGTTCTCGTCCAGTTTCATCGTGATGCTCTTGATGGTCTCGGTCAGCTGAGGAATCATAACGTATTCCAGAGAATTGACTCTTCTGCGTGTTTTTTCAATCTCGGACGCAAGAAGCTCCACCGTTTTCTCCATCCCGGATAAACGCAGAAGCTCCGGAAAAATAGCATTCAGAGACAAGAGACTGTCGTCCAGCTGAGCGGAAGTGTCCAGAAATCCGTAAGGGAAAACCGAATCAGACCGTTTCTGAATCTCAAAGGAAAAGAAAGGAACGTTGACGCTCATAATATTGCGGATCTCCCCCGTCAGATGTATGGTCTGATTGCCAAGCACCAGCGCGGTCTCCATGCTTTCCTCGCTCATCAAAGCCTTTGCCACAGAAAAGTTTTGATAGTATTCTTCCAGCTTGTTTTCGACTTCCTCCCGCAGAGTTTTGCATTCCCGCACAATATCAAGAAACTGTTTCATCAGCTCGTCGCGTTTGTCTTTGAGCAGCTTATGTCCACGTCTGGCAACTGCAAGACGTTTTTTCAGACGGCTCAGTTCCATACGGGTGGGGTTTACATTCATCATGATATCACCGGATCCTTTTTGGGCAGATATTTATCCAGATATTCATCCTTGATCCGTTTCAGCTCGGAACGGGGTAAAATGGACAGAAGCTCCCACCCGATATTTAGCGTTTCCTCGATGGTTCGGTCGGTGTGAAAGCCCTGCGAAACATACTTTTCCTCAAACTCCCCGGCAAATTTGGCATACAGAAGATCCATTTCGGTGAGAGCCGCTTCCCCCAAAATCGTCATCAGCTCTTTTGCCTCTTTTCCACGGGCATAGGCAGCAAACAGCTGATTCATGGTGTTGGCGTGATCCTCCCGTGTCTTCCCGGCGCCGATCCCCTTATCCTTCAGACGGGACAGAGAGGGAAGAACATCGATGGGCGGCATGATGTTTTTCCGATACAATTCACGGGACAGAATAATCTGCCCTTCGGTGATATAACCGGTCAAATCGGGAATCGGATGGGTTTTGTCATCCTCCGGCATGGTCAGAATCGGAATCAGCGTGATGGAGCCCTCGGAATACAGATTTCGTCCTGCCCGTTCATAGATGGTCGCCAAATCGGTGTACATATACCCGGGATACCCCCGGCGCCCCGGCACCTCCTTCCGTGCTGCGGACACTTCTCGAAGTGCCTCGGCATAGTTGGTGATGTCGGTGATGATCACCAAAACATGCATGTTTTCCCGAAAAGCGAGATATTCCGCCGCGGTCAGCGCCATGCGGGGGGTTGCAATCCGCTCAATCGCCGGGTCGTTGGCAAGGTTCAGAAACATGACGGTGCGCTCAATTGCCCCCGTTTCCTTAAAGTCATTGACAAAAAAATCTGCCTCCTCGAACGTGATTCCCACGGCGGCAAATACAACAGCAAAGTTGGAATCTGCATTCAGCACTTTCGCCTGCCGCGCAATCTGCGCCGCCAGCTGTGCGTGCGGAAGCCCCGAACCGGAGAAAATGGGCAGCTTCTGCCCTCGTACCAAGGTGTTCAGTCCGTCGATGGCAGAAATCCCCGTCTGAATAAACTCAGAGGGATAATTTCTTGCCGCCGGATTCATCGGAAGACCGTTAATATCCATGGTTTCGGTCGGAATCATTTCCGGTCCGTTGTCAATCGGACGTCCCATTCCGTCAAAGACTCTGCCCAGCATATCGCCCGACACAGGGAGTTCAATGCTCCTTCCCTTAAAACGCACCTTGGAGCTTGCCAGATTAATCCCGGCAGAGCTTTCAAACAGCTGCACCAGCGCTTTATCGCCGTCAATTTCCAACACACGGCAGTTTCGGATTTCACCGTTCTGCAGTTCGATTTCACCCAGCTCATTGTAGGTGACATTCTCCACATTGCGAACCACCATCAGAGGCCCCGCAACCTCCTCTATGGTCTTATATTCTTTCACCATTTCTTACGCCCTCCCTTTCTGCTCTTTGAGCTGTTCTGTAATTTCAGAACGGATGCTTTCATAGGCGGAGGCAAATTCCTGTTCCGGAATGAATTTGGCGCGCCCGATCCGTTCCCGCACAGGGAGACGTGTGATCTTTTCAATGCTGACCCCCTCGTCAATCAGAGGCCTTGCCTGATCCTCAAAACAAAAAATCAATTGCAGCATCCGGTATTGCTTTTCCATAGAGCAATAACAATCCACCTCATGAAAGGCGTCTTGCTGCAAAAAGTCCTCGCGGATGGAACGAGCCGTTTCCAGCGTCAGACGATCCGTGCTGGAAAGGGCGTCAATGCCAACCAGTTTCACAATCTCGTCCAGTTCTGCTTCCTCCTGCAAGATCCGCATCATACGGGTGCGCAGTGCCGGAAAATCCTCCCCGATAAAATCCTCCTGCCACGGACGGATATTGTTCAAATACAGCGAATAGCTGTTCAGCCAGTTGATGGAGGGAAAATGTCTTCGGTATGCCAGTTGGGAATCCAATCCCCAAAATACTTTGACGATGCGGAGCGTCGACTGGGATACCGGTTCAGAGATGTCTCCGCCGGGCGGAGAAACCGCTCCGATGGCAGTGACGGATCCAATCCGTCGCTCGCCGCTTTGCACAACCACTTTCCCTGCGCGTTCATAAAATTGCGCCAGACGGGAGCCCAAATAAGCCGGATAGCCCTCTTCGCCGGGCATTTCCTCCAGTCTTCCGCTCATTTCACGGAGTGCTTCCGCCCAACGGGAAGTTGAATCCGCCATGATTGCCACATGGTATCCCATATCACGGAAATATTCCGCAATGGTAATCCCCGTATAAATGCATGCCTCCCGCGCCGCAACCGGCATATCCGACGTGTTTGCGATAAGCACGGTTCGTTTCATCAGGGATTCGCCGGTTTTCGGGTCTTTCAGTTCCGGAAATTCCCGCAGAACATCGGTCATTTCGTTTCCGCGTTCTCCGCAGCCGACATAGACCACCACATCTGCATTGGCAAATTTCGCAAGCTGATGCTGCACGACGGTCTTTCCGCTCCCAAAGGGGCCGGGAATTGCTGCAACACCGCCATCGGCGATGGGGAACACTGTGTCAATCACTCTCTGTCCGGTAATCAGCGGAACATCCAACGGCAATTTTTCCCGATAAGGCCGCCCTACGCGGACAGGCCATTTCTGCAGCATGGTGATATTCTGCATTTCGCCGTTTTCCGCCTTCACCCGACACACCGTATCAGTGATGCGAAATTCACCTTCCCGGATCTCGGAAATCTCGCCTGCGATTCCGTGGGGCACCATGATGCGGTGGATAATGATGACCGTCTCCTGCACCTCGCCGATAATATCCCCTCCGGCAACCCTATCTCCCGGTTTTTTCAGCGGTTTAAACTCCCATTTCCTGTCGTGATTCAAAGCGGTGACCTCCAGCCCGCGTTTCAGATTCGCCCCCGCTTTTTCCCGAATGGTTTCCAATGGGCGCTGAATGCCGTCATACATATTGGTGATCAGCCCCGGACCCAATTCAACCGACAGCGGAGCTCCGGTGGAAAACACCTCCGCGCCGGGTCCGAGCCCCTGGGTTTCTTCATAAACCTGAATGGAGGCTTTGCCGCCCCGCATTTCGATGATTTCGCCGATGAGCTTGTCGGAGGAAACCTTCACCACATCAAACATATTAGCCTCTTTCATTCCATCGGCAACCACCAGAGGCCCAGCCACCTTGGTAACTTTTCCTGTAACCATATCTTTAAGTATCCTTTCTTTTATAAGCCTTCGTCTCCGAACAGGATATCCGCGCCCACAGCCTTTTCCACTGCCTTTTTCAGCTGTTTGATGCCAATACGGTTCCTGTCTGAGATCCCCGGAATCGGAAGAATAACCGGTGTCACCGCTTGCTGATACGCCGAAAGATCCATTTGGTCATACAAGCGATCCGTGACATAGATCACCGCACAGCCGGCGTCCAAGAGCTCCGAAAGTTTCTTCTGCGCCTCCCGGGCGGTCGATGCATACGCAAGCATCAGCCCCAGCGGCAGAAATCCCATGATGCTCTCTTTCTCCCCGATGATTCCTGCTTTTTCTTCTCTATGCATAGCTAAGACGCAACCTTTCTTTGATGGATTGCGGATGTAATCCGCTTAAAATGCCATTCATCACAATGCGCACCGACCGGATTTCATTTTCCATATTCTTTGCATAGACAAAAATGGGTTCCGGACCAAACATCGTGAAGCGTACCTTCCTCAACTGTTCGATAAGCAGTTCATCCAGCCCTTTCTCCAAAGGCATTACGGAACCATCCTGAAAAAAGTCCTCCAGCGGTGCGGACAGTTTTCCGCCGATTTCCGTCCTCAGCAAAAAGGCTTTACAGTCCTCCACTGTGGAATCAAGCTGTGCCTTCAGCCGATCCTCCGGGATGCTTCCTCCTTTCAGAAAAACTTCCCGAAACGAGGGAAGCCCCTCATTCATTTTGCGAACCCGAAGCAGTGTTTTCAGGTTCACAGCATCGATCTGCATTCGCAGATAATGCAGGATGAAAGCATTTTCAAACGCCTCTGCACATTGAAGAATCTCCTCCGTGCAAGCGGCATCCAGAATCAGGTCAATTCTTTGCGGGTTCTGCTTTTCCAAAAATTCATTCCGTGCACGGAGAAACGCCGAAAACATCCGCTCGCTGAGCGCGCCTTTCTCTCTTCCTGCCAAACTTTTCACCAAAGCGGAAATCGGGATGGTTCCTCCCTGCAAAAATAGATCGTTATGAATTGGGTTTCCGGCCAATTCCTGTTTGACATACGCCTTGATATTCTGATAATCGGTTTTCCGCAACAGCACATAGAGAAAATTTTTTTCCGGTGCCGCCTGCCGCAAAAAATCAAACATCCATTCCTGCTGACCGGCAAGCACCCGTGCCGGCTCTTTTTCCTCATAAGCGAAATGCCAGTTGGCATCCGCAAGCGTCTTATAAATCTCCGCCATGTTCCTGCTTTCACACATCTTTTCAAAGGCCTGCCGGCTGAGCAAATGCTTTTCCAACACTCTGATTTTTGCAATTATTCCGGAATAGTCGGTCTCCTTCCAATGCTTTTCCAATGAAAC
>CAKRUL010000117.1 GCA_934403665.1 uncultured Clostridia bacterium
GGGTTACCCTCCGTGGAGAGATCCCTCTTATAGTCGATGGGCTGTGCGGGATCATAGCGGTATATCACCGCCCCGGTGTAGGTTCCGTAGTAAGCTTTGCCGTTCATCATCACAAAGCCTTCCGGCTGATGGAAGTTCTGAATATTAAAGGTGGATTCTCCCTTGTTGGTGTCGTAGCCGCTGATGCCGTACTGATACCCGCCAATATAGAGCATTCCGTCATCCGCACACTGCATTCTCTGGATGGTGGGGCCGTCCGGCTCCAGTCCGGTCACCGGAACAGTCTCAACGGTTTTATCCTGCGGATTTAACAGATATACGTTTTCCACAAAATCGGAATTCATCGCCAGGCGATGGGAGCCGTCCGGCATTTTAACCCAGTACAGCCCAATCAGCGGGCGATCCACCGGCGCATCAATCGTACAAATCTTCTCATTTTCTTTGGTGGAAATCCGATAACTGTAAATATCAACGTCCTTTGTGTAATAAATCAAATCGCTGTCATAAGGAGAAGGCTTGGACATGACATACTGTTTTCCGGTACACTTTATGGTATCCAGAAGTTCCAGCGTCTCCTCGTCAAACACCATCAATGTTCCCCACTGCATCGCGAAAAGTTTTCCATCCACCACCGAAAGCATATAGATGGTGCTTCCGCCCAACTGACTTTTGATCTCCTGCTTTTGCCCGGTCTGCCGGTCATAGCGGATGATAGCCTGAATATCCGCGTTGACGCCGGTTCCAACATACACATACTTATCTGTAACCGTCATGCCCTGATTGTATTGGGCTTCGGATTTCATGACACCGAGATTCCGGTATGCGGCTTTGTTGACGTCGTATTCGCTGACATAGCCGCCGCCCTTAGAGAAACTGCTGATATACACCTTATTGTCGTTCGATACACGAAGGGTATATGCGTCCTTCACTGGTGTAAAATTAGGGCATTCTGTGATCTTTTCCTGCTTGGGATCATAGCACATCAAGGCTCCTTTGGGATTGCCGACAAAATAAACCTTCCCGTCCGGCGCCACGTCCAGACCGTTGACCAGCGTCATAGAATCAATCCGCTGGCTGAAGTTCACCTTCCCGGTCAGGGCATTGATCGCATAAAAGGTACAACCCTGAACGCCGAAATACAGCTCCGGATTTCCGTTTTTGTCGTATCCGTAAGCGCTGTAAGTCGTCTTTGCCGTTTTGACGCCGATTCCCAGATCCTCCTTGTTGCCAAACGAAGGCCCAACCTTCTCCGCTGCGGTTCCCCCTCTGGGAGCGGTAGACTCCTCCTGGGCGGGAACATTCTCCGTGAAGGTCGGTTGGAAAGAATCCTTGCTGATCGGCTGGAAACCGTCGGTATACTCATAAATTTTGATATAATCAAAATCCACATAGCTGGTGGCGTTCATCACTGCCACGATGTTAAAGCGCAAATCACCGGTCTGATAATAATTGTTGCCTTCGAAGGTTCCTTTTTCCTCGCCGTTCAGGTATATGGTCCGGTTGGGCGACGCGTTGTCATACACAATGGTAATAGTATGCCAGTTTTTCCGATCCTCCATGGTAAAGGTCGCCAGTTTCTGATCGTTTGCCTTGTTATAAAAGCCGTTGTTTTCCCCTCTCTGAATATGGCAGGTTGGCTCCCCGTTAGAAGGGCTCCAGGATACATAGGAGCTTCCGCTGTCCAGAAAAGCTTTCATTTTGTACTCTACAACCATCTTTGGTTTGCCGGGCACGTCCTTCAGCCAGACGCTCAGTTGGGATCCGGCGCTTCCGTTGGGAAGCAGCCGCATATAGCCTTTCCCGTTCTCGTCGGTATAGCGCTCCACATTTGCAGAGCCTGCCGGAAACGTATGACTCAGACTTTTCACCTTGGTGTCCTGCTGTTCATACGCCGTTGTGAAGTCATCGTAATAATAGCACACAGGCTCCTTGGCCTGTGCCGCGAATGGAATCCATTGAAGCAAAGTCAATGCTGTCAGAAAGAAAGCCACGATTTTTTTCATTTTCTTCCTCCTTTTTTTAATAAAGACAATGATAGGTATCCATCAGGCGGTGTAACCGATTTATGTCTATTTCTCCCACTTTGAGCTGCTCCTGCAAAGCCAGACTGACTGCCATACCAGCCGCCTCACCGAGATTGCTGCAGATCGGGATAATCCGGTAAGCGGATTGGGCCTCATGAGTAGAAGAGATGCATCTGCCTGTCACCAGAAAATTGGAATATAAGCGGTTCACCATCGCCCGGTAGGGAATGGTATAAAAGTCATGATCGTCTATATGGTATTGAACCGTTCCGCTTCCGTCCGGGTTATGAATATCAATTCCGTAAGCCCCTCTGGAAACCGAATCCTCAAATTTCCTGCACTGCATAATATCCTCCGCCGTGATTTCGTACATTCCTTCAATCATACGGCTTTCCCGCACGCCAATCTGCGGTGCGGACATGATAAGATTGCTGTTTTGAAAACCGTCCGCATGTTTTTTTAAAAAGCTGTACAGCTCAAAAACCTGCTTCCGCGCTTCCTGTTCTGCCGCGCTCAGTTCTCTGGCGTTTAAGGGATTTTTCCGAACAATCCGGGTGGAGTTAAAGTGTACGACGCCCTTTTCGATATGTTCGAAGGTAAGAATGTTTTCCCTTGGATTTGTTATTTTTCCTTCTCTTTGGTATTGCTGATACAGCGCAAGGATTTTTTCACGATTTTTATGGAATGTCTCAATGTCCACGTTAGAAAGACGAAAGCACATAGTCATCGGTTGGCAGCACTCATCCTCTTTCCGCCCAACATGGTAAGGGCATCCAGCCAGATATGCCAAATCTCCGTCTCCTGTTGCGTCAATAAAATAGTCTGCCCGATAGGTCTCGACTCCCGATTTGTTGGCAACGCGAATCTCGGTGATACGCTCATTTTCCGTACCGACACCGACAAGATAGCTGTGAAACAGCACATCAATGTGATATTCTTCCGTCAGCTCATCCAGAACAATTTTCAGGATCTCCTCATTAAAGGTGACTTTATTTTCAAGAAGGCCTCCTTTTTCCTCCAGCCGGTCTAAAATCTGCAGAAACAGGCCTCCGTTTACCGCTGTGTTCTGCCCGCTCTCATTCTTTGACCAATACCGCATAAATGGATTGACTAAGCAATTGACCGCAGAACCTCCCAGAAACCCGCTGCATTCTATCACTAAAACCTTTCTTTTTTCTCTTGCCGCAGCGATGGCCGCATTGACACCGGATATGCCTCCGCCGGCCACAATCAAATCATAGTTCATACTGCCCCTCCTTTTGCTTTATGATAGGAACCTGTCAAGGGACTTGTGCAAATCTCTCAAGCATTAGGGATTCAAATCCTTGGAAGAATCCTATAATAATGTTCGTATGACATCATTATAGCAACTTACTGCGATTTTTTCTTGAACAAGCAAGAATAAAACCTTGCACAAAAGATATATTCTATGATAAGATACATACAAAAGGTATATTTGAGTCAGGAGGAAATGCAATGGAGAAGAAGGAAAGCCAGCTGCAGGCCTTAATCAATGTGCTGACGGCAAACTCTAAGCTTCACATCAGCGTCTATGACATGTCCAATATTCTAAACAACGATATCATGAACTTAAAAAGACAGAACACCATGCATCTGTCCGACGTCTGCAATTGGATGAAGGGCACGAAAAAGGGGCTTGCGCGCTGTATGCGGTGCCGCTCCTATGTAAACCACAAGGTTTATTCCAGGAAAAAAATGCTGGTGGGCCAATGCATCAACGGACTGACAGAAATCGTGCAGCCGGTTATTTATAACGGAAGAGTGATGTGCATCATCTATATCGGCAACTTTTATACGGACAGGGCTCTGACCGCCCGCAAACTGATGGAGTCGGCAAAAAAATGCGGCTGTCCGGAGCAGGAGGCTGTCTATGCGCTGTCCGGGCTTCAGCCCTGCCCGGATTTGGATCTCTACGTCCAAATGGGCAGAATCATCAAAGAGTATATCATTATGCTCTTTGAAAAATATCACATTTCCCTCACCGTGGATTCCCACTGGATCGTGGAGGATTTAAAAAAACATATCGTCTCCTACTATAATCACAGCCTGGTTCTGTCCGACCTGACCTCGGCTTACCGCTTCAACGACAAATACATCGGCCGTATTTTCAAAAAGCATACCGGCCTGTCCTTCGCCGAATATCTGAACCAAGTGCGGATTCAAAAGGCCTGTATTCTGCTCAAAACCACCGACAAAAAGATGATCGAGATCGCTCTGTCCGTGGGCTATGAAAACATCAGCTATTTCAACCGAACCTTCCGGAAGATAGCCGGCCAGGCTCCTCTGGCATATCGAAGGGATCCCGACGCGCAGATCCCCGGCAATTTATTCTGACGCGCGCTGCTTTTCGCGTGCGACAATCCTTTTCCTTCCCCGAATGCGAAAAACAGCGAAAAAGCTGATACTTTCCCGCTGTTTCTATATTTCCTATCATCCAAACAAATGCCATTATGGCATTTCAGAAAACAAACGCTTTAAAGTTCGATCCATCGCCGATTGCCCTTCCGAAACAATCGGAAGGACTTTTTTCAAACACGCCCGCTTCCCTTATCCGTTGTATCTCCGGTTGATTTTGGTCATTTCCCGGACTTTAAAATCGCTCTCGTCTATTCCATACACAATCCCGTTTATCATAGCTTCGCCCTCGGCCCACTCAAAGGTTTTGGTTCGCTCTCCCAGAAAACGAGGGATGGCAATCTCTTTTTTCAATCCGATGACCGATTCCACCAGTCCGGTCATCCCCACATCGGTCAGATAAGCGGTTCCACCCGGCAGAATCCTGTCATCGTTTGTCTGAACATGGGTGTGGGTTCCATACACTGCGGTAGCCTCTCCATCCAGATAATATCCCAACGCTTGTTTTTCGCTGGTAGCCTCAGCATGAAAATCCACAACAATGATGTCGGCCCGGTCTTTCACGTTTTCCACGGCCTTTTTCCCAGTGACAAAAGGGCAGGAATTTTTCTCGTCCAGATACACCTTGCCGATCAGGTTGATAACTGCTATCCGCATGCCGTCTTTCTCCGTAAGATAAACACCGTCTCCCGGCCGGTCCGGCGGATAATTCAAAGGACGGATAATCCGGTCTCCCTTTTCCAGCATGGGGAAAATGTCACTCTTGTCAAAGGCATGATTTCCCAGTGTGATAACATCTGCCCCTGCTTCCAGCATCTGATACGCATACTTTTCGGTGATGCCGTTGCGGGTCACCGCATTTTCTCCATTCACAATGGTAAAATTTATGTCAAATTCCTTCTGCAATTCTGGAAGGTGAGAAAACAGAACATTTCGCCCTGTTTTTCCTACAATGTCGCCGATTACTAAAATATAATAC
>CAKRUL010000118.1 GCA_934403665.1 uncultured Clostridia bacterium
GCGTTGAAGAGCATAGATTCTGCGTTTAAAAGCAAGCTGGATGCAAAATGGGCGGAGATCAAAAATGTAAACGGAACTTCGGTTTCCGATTCACAAGACATCTTGAAAGCAATCATTGACGCTTTCAATAACGGTTCTGTTTCCAAAGAACTGCGGGATGTTAAGAATGTATTTCAGCCAATGGGGATTTATACTCCTCTGAAAACGCCGACCAACACGCCGAAACCCACGAAAACTCCAAGCGGTAGCGGTAGCGGCAGCATCTATATTCCTTCCGAGACAACCACACCGGCTCCTAAAGTTACCGTCAGCCCGGTTCCGGCACCTCAGCCGGCCGGAGCAAATGAGGTTGCACCGGATATGACAGAACATTGGGCAAAAGATTATGTGAGTGCTGTCCAGAAGATGAACCTGTTTATCGGTGATGAGAACGGATATTTCCATCCGGACAATGGTCTCACCAGACAGGAAGCCGCAATCATTATGGTAAGAGCTCTCGGTCTGGAAAACAAAGAAGTGACCCAGAAAGTAGAATTTATCGACATTTATACCATTGATGACTGGGCAATGAAATACGTTAAATTGTCTGTTGAATACGGTATCTTTAAAGGATATGGGGACAAGACCTTCAAACCGCACGAAATTATCTCCAGAGAGCAGTTTGTGGCGATTACGGAACGTGCATTGCGCGGAACGGATCAGGGAGAAAAGAACCTCGGATTTGCGGATGGCAGTGCAATCAGTGACTGGGCAAAAGCAGCGGTGAAAAACGCCGTTGATGCGAATATCATTCAGGGCTACGAAGATAATACCTTCCGTCCGGACAAGCCTGTCACTCGTGCAGAAGCTGCTAAGATTCTGTATTCCGGAATGTATGCGTACGGCAAAATCAAATAAAGCGAATTATGAAAAAAGCAAAGCGCCTTGCATGAGAATGCAGGGCGCTTTTGGTATTGGGTTCCGAGAATTCCAGCGGAGAAGGGATATGGATGTAACCTTCCGCATATCTGTTTTCCTGTAAAACCATTTACAAAATTGATTTTATGTGATAAAATATGCACAGAATAAGAAAAGCTTTGACGGAAAGAGTAACGATTGTAAATCATCAAGAGAGAGAAACGTTTTGCTGTAAGTTTCTTATGGGGAGCAATTGCGAAAACCATTCCTGAGCTGTAATGCCGAACGGATAGTAAGCATTACCGTATTCCTGCGTAAAAGGATAAGATTTGTTAGAATCTGAGTGAAAAATCAAGGTGGAACCGTGCAATAGAGTTTATGCACCCTTGACAGTATGGCGATTGCTGTATTGTCAGGGGTGTTTTTTCTTATTCAGAATTCTATCTCAATCCAAAGGAGCGATACAAAATGAAAGTAATTTATCGTGATGGAACGGTAAAAGAATGTGTGGCGGTGGAGGAATTGCACATCATAAGGCATACTGCGGCGCATATCATGGCACAGGCAATTAAGAGGTTATACCCACACGCCGATTTTGCTTACGGACCGGCAACAGAAAAGGGGTTTTATTACGACGTGGATTTGGGCGGCACGAAACTCTCCGATGAAGATTTACAGAACATTGAAAAAGAAATGAAAAAAATCGTTCAAGAAAATTTACCGATAAAGCCCTCCATTCTTCCGCGCCAAGAGGCAATTACACTGATGAAAAGCAGAGGCGAAAAATATAAGGCGGAACATATTGGTGATTTAGATGAAAATGCCGCAATCAGTTTTTATACGCAAGGGGAATATGTTGATATGTGTGTCGGACCGCACTTGTGTTATACAAAGGCATTGAAGGCGTTTAAGATTATGGGGCAGTCGGGTGCATATTGGAAAAATGATAAAAACAATACCATGCTGACGCGTATCAATGGCATTGCATTCCGAACAAAACAGGAGCTTGATGACTACCTTCTGCTTTTGGAAGAAGCCGAAAAAAGAGACCATCGAAAAATAGGCAAAGAAATGGGATTGTTTATGCTGAATGAGGAAGCACCGGGATTTCCTTTCTTTTTGCCGAAAGGGATGGCTCTGAAAAACGCTTTAATGGATTATTGGCGCGATATTCATACAAGAGAAAACTATGTTGAAGTATCCACACCTCTTATTATGAACAGACATTTATGGGAAACAAGCGGTCATTGGGATCATTATAAAGACAATATGTATTCTACTGTGATTGACAAAGAACCCTATTGTGTGAAACCGATGAACTGTCCCGGCGGAGTGCTGGTGTATGCGTCAAAACCGCATAGCTATCGTGAACTTCCTTTACGCGTGGGAGAGCTTGGGTTGGTTCACAGACATGAATTAAAAGGGGCGTTGCACGGATTGTTTCGCGTTCGTTGTTTTACGCAGGATGATGCACATATTTTTATGCGCAGAGAACAAATCACGGATGAAATTGTAGGGGTTGTTCACCTCATCCATGAAGTTTATACAAAATTCGGTTTCAAGTATTTTGTGGAATTGTCTACCCGTCCTGAGGACAGTATGGGAAAGGATGAAGATTGGGAAGCTGCCACAAACGGACTGAAAAATGCACTTGAAAAATTAAATCTTCCATATGTCATCAATGAGGGAGACGGCGCTTTTTATGGCCCGAAAATAGACTTCCACCTGGAGGATTCTCTCGGAAGAACCTGGCAGTGCGGAACCATTCAGCTTGACTTTCAAATGCCTCTTAATTTTGATTTGGAATATGTTGATGAAAACGGAGAGAAGCAAACGCCTATTATGATACACAGAGTCTGCTTCGGCTCTATGGAAAGGTTTATAGGTATCATTACGGAACATTTTGCCGGAAAATTTCCTGTATGGCTTGCTCCGACACAGGCAAAGGTGCTTTTGGTTTCGGAAAAATATGCGGAATATGGAAACAAAGTGTATGACGCACTCCGCCATGCAAAAGTCAGATGTGAGATGGATGACAGGAATGAAAAAATCGGATATATGATCCGGGAAGCACAAGTCGTTGACAGGGTTCCGTATATGGTGGTGATCGGATCACGAGAAGCAGAAAACGGAACGGTATCTGTTCGTAATCGTGATACGGCAGAAACCGTCTCAATGACGTTGGAGGAATTTGTTGCAAAGATCACGCAGGAGATCAGCACAAGAAAATAACGATAGAAGTTTCACTGTTGGTCATTCTATCAAATGAGTGTTTTTTCCTCTGTTGTGCGGACATTTTTGATGCGCAAACGGAGCGTGCAAAAGGTTTCAGAAATCAAATCAAGCCGCAGCCATCGTGAAAGCAGCATTATCATAAAGGTAAGGGAAAACACAATGCCTCTCTTTTCAAAAGCCGAAGGCAGAACAGGGAAGGAGCACGGCACAAAGCATCCGTTTGTTGTAACGCTCATAAGAAGCACTGTCAATTTCTTTTTTTGAGTTTTCCCTTCACTTGATTGTGATAGTAAGAAAGCAGCATACTCAAGGCATAATCATATACGCACAAAAGAGCAACTCCTCCGATTCCATACAGCCACACGGGAAATTTTGAGGGAATGGGGAGGAAAAGAACAAAATGAAACAGTAATAAAAGCAAAACAGATATTGCGGCGAAGAACAATATTTTGATCATCCATTCCAGCCGCAATCGGTTGAGCCGCTCAATCAGGCATTTGACAACAGGGTAATACCCCAGAACCAGAACAAATTCCCAAAAGACAGCGGCATTCCCGGAAACAAGCAAAAAGCCGAAGGCGGAAATCGCAAGATAGGCTAAAAGCGCACATCCCAAACCGCACTCCATCACAGTCAATGCGACACACGCGGATGCTGCGCAGAGCAGCGTCACGGTTCCGTAGGGGAGCATATTTGTCAAAAACAGAAACACAGTACCCAAAGCAACAAACATTGCCGTAAGCGTGATTTTTCGGGTCATATTCTCCTCCCTATTAACAACAGCTGATTAAATCGCCGCCCATGCATTCACAACAGCAGTCAGCACAAATCAGCTTGGTGCAACAGTCGCATTCGGTGTTTCTGCCATACCCGCTCATATCGCCGACGTTCCGATAGGAGTTCACTCTTTGATTCAGCTGTGCAAGCGTATTGCGGTATTCAAAGTTTTGCGGATCCATGCGCACAGCTGTATTCAGATGGTTCACGGCGCGGTCAAACCAACCGCGCTGAATGGCGATGATTCCTTTCAAATAATGCCATTCTGCGGTTTGCTCTGTCATGCTGTCCAAAAGTTGTTCGGCTTCGGTGATCCGGCCGGCTTGAATCAGCTGACGGATATTCGCAAATCCGGGATTTCCGCTGTAAGAGTTGTATTGGGAGAAATCGGAACTTGTGCTTCTTCCTTTTTGATTCATTAACATATGATAGGCCTCATTGACCTCTTTTAATTTCTCTTCCGCCAAATCCGACAAAGGATTGTTTGCATACTGATCCGGATGATATTTTTTGACCAGATCCTTATAGGCTTTTTTGATGGTTTCTTCGTCTGCCCCCTGAGGGACACCTAAAACTTCATATGGATTCATTGATTTCTCCTTTTGGCAGAGCTTTCTGCCGGTCTTTTTCTTAATACTGTATGAAAACACGTCCATTCAACATTGCAGAAGCTCAAGACTCGACAGCTGTTTTGGAGTCTTGAATGGTTACCTTGTCCAGCGCGCTCCGCAGTCCCAAATAAACAACGTTTTCAATAATGGGGCGATAACGCCGGAATGGAATCAGTTCAAAGCTTTTTGCGATCGCATCCAGTGTTAAAGTCAAAGAAAAGCGATAGGTTTCTTTGACTCTGGAATAGAAAGTGTCAATCGGTTCTCCTTTTTTTCTTTCCTTGAGCAGAATCGGATTGTAGTTGTGATGCTTGTCATCTTCGGGAATGTCTTGAAAAGCATCGATGATATAAATAAAACGTCCCAGCTGATAACCGAAGACTCCCAGCGCTTTTTTCTCCGATTCCGTTAAAGAAAGATAAGAAGGCGTGAAAAGGCATTCCAAAATCTTCGCAAAGCAGTCGGCAACTCGGTCAATATCATCGCAATGTTGTTTTTCCAAACGGTTCAATTCTTTTAATTGTGTTTCAATCAGACTGTATTCCTGCGCATATGCCTTTCTGCATTTTTTTAACTGTCTTTTATAAAAAAGAATGGCACAAATGCTCTTGATGCTTTTTAAATCGTTGTAGTCATCTATCAGTTTGAAATAAGTTACAATCACACTCATATACGCCGCATAAGAAAGCGCCTGCTCGTCATACGAGACCGGGCGTTTCGCAAAGGGATGGGCAATGCAGTGCTCCTGCCGGACATCCGTTATTTCCGCGGACATCGCTCCCATGGCAAGGGCTAAAAAAGCAAAATCATAATTAAGCCCCATGC
>CAKRUL010000119.1 GCA_934403665.1 uncultured Clostridia bacterium
ATTCCGAACAGCTTCTGTTTGAGCAGGCGGCAGATACCAGAGATAAGATCCATGCGTTGAAAAGCATTCTGGAGAAGCAGAAGATTTCTGCGCCAAAGGACGCCTGCTATGACATCATCGCAACCAGCTGCGATGAAAAAAGCACCTGCTTTACCGTTCTGTTTGTCCGCGGCGGAAAGCTGTTGGGCTCCAAAAATTTGTTCCTGCCCGAGGAAGAAAAAAGCGATGACATGCTGGGCGATTTTTTGAAGCAGTTTTATGACGATCCGGATCGGCTTCCCAAAGAGATTCTGCTTCCGTACGAGCCGGAGGATATGCCGGTTCTTGCAGCGTATTTCAGCCGTCAGAAGGGGCAGAATGTCTATCTTGCCGTTCCGCAGAAGGGCAAGAAAAAGGAACTGGTGGATCTGGCGTATCAAAATGCATTGGAGGCGGTCAAACAGCGCTCCAATAACAGCAAAACCTATCTTTTGGAACAGCTTAGGCAGCTGCTGGATTTGCCCGAGCTTCCCAGACGGATTGAGGTCTATGATATCTCGAATACGGCGGGGAAGGATATTGTTGGATTTATGACCGTTTTTATCGACGGCATCCCGCGCAGAAAAGAATACCGCAAATTTAAAATCAAATATGTGGATGGGCAGGATGATTATGAGTGCATGAAGGAAGTGATCTATCGAAGGCTTGTGCGCTATCTGGAGGAAAAGCAGCTTTTGGAAGAGGAAACGCCGCAGGCGAAGGATTTGAAATTTATCGATTTGCCGGATCTCATCTTTGTGGACGGCGGAGCGAACCATGTGCGGATCGCAAAGGACGCATTGGCACTTTCCGGGCTGGAGATCCCCATGTTCGGCCTGGTGAAGGACAATAAGCATCGCACCCGTGATATCACCTCGGACGAGAGGGAATATCACGTCTATGACAATCCGCCTTTGTTTCATCTGGTCGCCTCCATGCAGGAGGAAACCCACAATCATGCAGTGCGTTATCATCACTTGGTGCGCACGAAAAACACAACGCAATCGGAGCTTCTTCAAATCAAGGGAGTGGGACCAAAGACCAGAGAAAGCCTGATTCGTGCCTTCGGCTCTTTGGCGGCGATTCGTCAGGCAACGCCGGAGGAACTTTCTCAATGTGTTTCCCGTCAGGCGGCGGAAAGCATCTATGCTTATTATCATCCGAACGGGGAGATGTAAAATCACTTTTTACATCTCCTTCTTTTTTTATTCCGGATTTTCAAAAAAAGTGCTTGACAATATGATTATACAACTGTATAATAAAGCTACATTATACAATTGTATAAAACATAACAATGAAAATAGGAACGAGGGAGCCTCTTCGTTCTGTACAAGGGAGGGAAACAGAATGGCAAAATTGCAAAAGCTGCCGGAAACGGAGCTTCTGGTGATGCAGATTCTCTGGCAAAACGGAGAAAACACCAATTCGGACATCATCGTGAGTGGGTTCAACCGGCAAAAGTCCTGGGAGCGTCCGGCGGTTTTAACGCTTCTGAAACGGTTGGAAGGAAAGGGCTTTGTCGGAAGCAGGAAGGAGGGAAAACGCAATGTTTACTCTCCGGTTGTCTCGGAAAAGGAATATCTGGAATTCGAGAGCAAGAGTTTCTTGGAACGGGTGTGCGGAAATTCCGTCAAAAAACTAATGGCATCCCTTTATCCGGAAAATCGCTTATCCAAAGAGGATTTGGAGGAGCTGAAACAATTCATAGAGGAGGCGAAATAGATGCTCGGCGATCTTTTCAGCGTATCTCTCTCGATGTCGGTTGTGATTGCGGCTTTGCTTCTGCTTTCGCCTCTGCTGGGAAAGAGATATGCCGCAAAATGGAGATGTTTTTTGTGGCTTGCGGTTGCTGTGCGGCTTTTGATTCCCGTTTCCGTTTCCCTGCCGGAGGCGCCTGTGCGGATCCCTGCGGTATCGGGCACGGTGCTCTCACAGGCACCGCAGGAAACGGTTCCGGCAGAGATGGTTTCTCCGGCGGAGCGGCATGAGCCTGTACAGGCACCCTCCAAGGTCATCCGGGCGGAGGACGTTCTGTTCCTTCTCTGGGCGGCAGGCGCAGTTTTCTTTTTGCTGCGGCATCTGATCGGATATGTTCTGTTTCGGAGAAGCCTTCGCCCGTGGTGTGTCCCTGTTACGGAGGGAAAGCCTCCGGTGCGGTTGTGCCGAAAAATCAAAAGTCCTATGCTGCTTGGATTTCTGCATCCGGTCATCCTGCTTCCCGATAAGAGCTATCGGGAGGAAGAGCTTGACATGATCCTCTCGCATGAGATGGCGCATTATCAGCGAAAAGACGTCTGGTATAAGCTGCTGTTGATTGCCGCCAATGCCATGCATTGGTTCAATCCGCTGGTGTATGTGATGACTCGTTTTGCGAATCGGGATTTGGAGTTTTCATGTGATGACATGGTGACGAAAAACCGAGACATGACCTTCCGCAAAACTTATTCCAAAACCATTCTTCAGGCGGTTCAAAACGAAAGGGCATCCTCCCTTTCGACTTGCTTCAAAGGAGGGAAAAAAGAGATGAAACAACGGTTTGCGAATATTCTCAGCAAAAATAAAAAGAAAACAGGTGCTTTTCTTCTTGCGGTTGTGCTGTTGGCTGTGGGGGCAATCGGCGCACTGGTTGCCTGCGGCGGCAACACGATTGTCTATCAGAATCCTGCATTGGGATTTTCTATGGAACTCCCCGCCGATTGGGAGGGGCGTTATGTCATTGTGGAGAACGGCGACACCGTCACGGTATCCCACAAGAAAATCCGGGAAGGTTACGGCAATGGGATGGGAGATTTGTTTTATGTCCAGCGGCTGGAAGGCTCCCCCACCGAGGAGGAGGCAAACGAGCCAGGCGGACGAACGGTTGCTCTGCGCGCCAACGGTTATACCTATGTTTTCGGCATCCCGACCGACGTGCGCTATCCGGCAGGACCGGAAGGAGATGCGGCGCTGAGCGAGGAGTATCTGCAAATGAGCGAAACTGCATTGCGCACGGTGAAAAACAGCCTCAAGGCAATCACGCCGGACGGTTCTGTTCCGGCAAGCGACATCACAAGACTGTATGCTTATCGGGGAACCTATACGGGCGATAATGCAGGGGTGCGGAATCTTGCCGGTATGCTGGATTTTGTCGGCATCCCGGTGCACAGCATCCAACTGCAAACCGATCAAAAGCCATACGGCATCACCATCAACTATAAAGTGGACAGCCGGGCAGATTACCGTTTTGTCAATGAAAGAGCCTTTGAGCAGACCATGGCGGTTTTGTTTGCCCTGATTCCGAACGCGGATGAAATCCGGTGCTTTGTTTATGACAATTATGCAGATTTGAATCAGCCGGACACTGCGTTTGCAGCCGCTTACGGAGCAAGAGCACAGCTTCATGAGCGAAACGGAATGGAGGCGTTCACCGAGGAAGCGATGCGAAATGCGGCGGAAACGCCGGAAAGCTTCACGGACTATTTTAAGAAGGTCTCCGAACTGCCGCTGTATCGGACCGAGGGCGGCAACGCAATACACACCGCGAAATATGCGGTGATTGGGAATGACTGTGAATTTGTGGTGAACAGTATACTGACTCGGCGTGTGGTTGTCACGGACAAATTGCTGAATCAGCTTTCTCTTCGCGAATGGATCCCGGAGAGCAATCCTATTTTTACAGATTATATGGGAAAGGAACTGGAATTTCAGACACAGGACGTCCGGAATTTCAAGACAGGGGAGCTGAGCACCTGGCTGTTTGTGTTTGACGGGAACCGCTTAATTGCGCATGGAAAGATAAGAACCGCTGAGGAAGGCAGAATAATTTTGGAATTTATTCGGAATTAGCAATATACCAATATGGAAAAAGAAAACACTTGCCGAAACGTTTCTTGTTTTCGGCAAGTGTTTTTGGTTCGGATTGGGATTTTTACTGATTCAGCCAGTCCAAAAATGCATCAATGGTATAAGTAAAGGCGACATCCACCTGAGCGTCTTTTTGAATCAGAAATTCTGACAGGCCGTATTCTTTTCCATTATAGGCCCAGTCATACGTATAGCCCAGTCTGGTCCAGGGATAGGCGCTTTCCTCGTAGGACCATTTCGTGTTCCCCTCAAACCAGGAAAGAAAAGCAGGGGATGGCTGTATGGCGAAGTGATCTGTCATCACGGATTTTGAGATGTCCGGTTCGTAGGCTGGGCGGATCAAATTCTCGGGGGAAACCCAAAAGCCGCTCACATGGGTATAACTGGAATCCAGAGGGAGACCAATCAACTGTTTGAACCGCAGGGGCCAATTGAAAACCCCCTCTTTGTTAGCGCGGTACCAGGCTTTGATTTCCTTATCGGTAAAGGTCCACACTTCCCCCCATTTCAGGGTGACGGAAGTGCCCTCCGGATAACTGTCGGGATATTTGTGCATAGAGAGCATCAGAACTTTCCCTTCTTCATTCCAGGTAACGTCAGGACTGTTTTCCGCTACCGAAACCACAGGGAGGATTTCTTCCGGTTCAATGGTTTTCGCGTCTTCCACCGCTGCGGCATACAGACCGCTTGCTATTTGAGCGGAAAAGCTCCCGATGATATTTTTTGCCTCTTCCTCGGTGATGGGGGACTGCGGGCAGAAGGCGCTGCCAACCGGGGGAATAACCTGCTTTAAGGTGCAAAATGCGACCGCTTCGCCTGCCCAAGGGCTGACGCTTTCCAAATCGGAGTAATCCAGATGAATCATCCAGGCACCCTGAGGTCCTTGTTTTGCATATTGATAGGTGCGCAGGAGCATAACCGCTGCTTCTTCCCGGGTGATAGGGGATTCCGGCGAAAAAAGATTATTTCCGCTGCCCTGGACAATACGGTTCTGCCGCGCCCAGCTGACATAGGACGCATAGCCGTTTTCCATGCTGACATCGTCAAATGGCATTTCCTGATAAAGGGATGGGCGAATGGCAAAAAATTGTCCTAAATTCATCACAAATTCTGCTCTGGAGACGGTTTCCTCTGCCGCGGCAGGGATATAGCCAAAGACGATAACAAGTGCCAGCAGAAGGGAAAGCGTTTTTTTCTTCATTTTTATTCCTCCTCATTTTGCCGGAAGATGACTTCACAGCGGTATATGGGCATTCCCTGTTCTGCAAACAAGGTCTCATACTCCGTCATGACATTTTCTTCAAAACGGCTGTTATGCAAATCGAATGTAATATTTCTCATTTTCAGATCACAATCCGCAAACTCATTGAGGGAGAACTCAAATAATTTTCGGTTATCCGTCTTAAAATGCAGTTCTCCTCCCGGGATCAGGATCCGCTCATAAATGGCAAGAAAATCCCGGTAGGTCAAAC
>CAKRUL010000120.1 GCA_934403665.1 uncultured Clostridia bacterium
TTCACAATGGGTTTATGCTCAGTCAACTCCTTGTGCTCCGGAGGATGAATCCCTCCCCGGAAGGTGTACTTCTTCATAAGCATTCTCCTTTAATATGATCTTATTTTCCTGTTTGTTTTGCAAGAGTTCGAGTATTGTCACAAGTGGTCAAACCGCTTGCGACAATACTCGAACTCATTTTGAAAGATTCATTTTAGGTGTTACGGTGTCGGAGATGTTTCCTCGGTCGGAAGCGGCTCCGGAGTCGCCGTCGGCTGACTTGTCGAAGGCGCCGCAGTGACAGGAGGCTCTGTTGGAGTCTGTGTTGCAGTCGGTTCCGGTGTCCGTACCGGCGGTTTTTCAGAGGGTGCAAGCGTTTGCGCCGGCGGTGCAGAAGCCTGCGTTCCCTTGCCTACCTCGATAACTTTTTTCAGCGGCCGATAGACGCTGGTTCCGAGACTCTCCCGGCGCAGCACATTTCCATTGCCATCTTTCACAATCTTCGTGGCAGAAACCTTATATCCGTTCAATCCGTTTTGTTTGACACGCTGCTGTCCGGCCTTCAGCACGGAAACCTCAGTATATTCCGTCTGAAACGGGATGGTCTCCAATGTTTGTGTGGCAAGTTCCACCTTTATGTTCTGTTCCTTAGTGCCGAGAATGGTAATGGAAACAACGCCTCCGCTGGCACTGGCAACAATTTTAATTGGTGCGGAATAGTTGTTTTTAAACCGGAAGTCGATCGAACCGTATGCCACGGTAGCATCCAGCCCATTCTTCGCATAAGAAACGGTGAACATGTGGTTTCTGCGCTCCACAATTTTCAGATTCGCCAGCAATGTTGCATAATAAAGTGTGGAGGAAACCTGGCAAATGCCGCCGCCCAGCTCCTCTGACAGCTCTCCGTTTGTAAAAATGGTAGCCGTGGAAAAACCTGCTGCTGCCGTTCTTTTTCCAACCGTTTTATTGAATGAGAAAATATCCCCGTTGTTCAGAACCGTACCGTTGATTTTTCTCGCCGCAAGAGCCACATTCTGACTTCTGCCTTTTAAAGCCGCATTATAATTCGTTCGGTATGTTCCGAGCACATCGTGGAAAAATTGACCTTCAATATTCTCCGTCTTGATGTCGGGATAAGTCTTGTTCAATTTCAGCTGAAACCGTTTTTCCCCTTTATTCAAATGTTCTTCCAGAGATTTTTTATCGACAGACCGCCCCACCACATGGGGAACGATTTTCGTTTTACCGTTAACGGTTTCCGCACGCGCATTCTCCGCCTTGATATAAATGGCATTGTATATCTCATCTGCGGAGGGCGTCCCGATCGGCGTCCCCTGCAGTTCCAGAACCGAGTAATCCTCGACGGTCATGCGCTGTTTCATCTGCGCATAAAACGCATTAATATCAACATATTCCCCTGTCTCATTGATCGTCACGGTAACTGCTGTATCCGAATAGGTCAACGTATAAGGGGCATCGGTGATTCCCTGCTCTGACAAAAGCGTTTTCGCCGTTTGCTGAAACAACTCCTCATCGTTTAAATAGCTGGATTTGATTTCAACCTTCCCGTTCTTTGCCTTCCAAACCTGAAAAAGCCGTTCCAGTTTACTTCCCGTCCGATATGTATCATAGGCTGCCTTTGCCATTTCTTCCGCATTATAATTAAAGCCTACTGCACCGGGAGAAAAGGTGATAGACACATCATGAAACTTCGCTGTGAATTCCTGAGCGGGTGTGTTTTCCTCGTACTCTGAAATAATTTGCTTTACTTCCTCCTGTGTTTTGCCGCCCAAGGGAATATCTTTAAAATAGATTCCCTCATAAACCGTGTCGCCATCCAGTTTTCCTGCCGCAGAAACCAAAAGGCCAAAAATGCAAAGTAATACACAGACCACTGCAATACCGGCTATTAAAATCACTTTTTTCTTTGTTGACATTGGTATAACTCCTTCAAATAGTCTTTATAAAAATAAATTGCCTGAGAACGGAACTGACACCAGTCATACCATCCCCCTTTTATTTCTCCCATCTTATCTCCGATTTGCAGCAATTTCTCATCGTCCGCTTCTAAATACTCCGTGATTTCGTCTTCCGTAGCGTCCTCAATCAGATTGCCGCTGACCTCTTTTAACAAAAAGAGATAGGAATAAAACTTTAATGTTTCCTGCTTATAATTTATTTTATATTCAATCAGTCCCAAAAATGATTGAATGGTAAAATGAATCCCCAATTCTTCTTTCATTTCCCGGGAAAGTGCGTCAATTGCTTTTTCCTCAAACCCAATTCCTCCGCTGGGAATCCGGTAAACTCCTTTCGGATATTTCCCGCTTTTTATGACGATTTTTTTGCCGTTCTTCCGCTCCACCAGAAAAACAACTTCTCCCCGGCGATCCGTATTCAGATTCTTTTTGAAATTTTGAAAGAATTTTTTGTTTGTGAAGATTAAATTGACTTGCCTGATGACGGCAGAAGTGTTATAAGCCGCCTTTAACGCATTGAATTCTCTTTCCACATAACTCTCAAGCATTTATAACACCTCTCCTTCTCATCAAATTCATTGCGATTGAAATAATCTTGCTTTTCTCTGCATGATTTCCGCTTTGACCTTCTCAATGTCCAAGGATTGATATTCCCCGTTCCGGTAAACGGTTTTCCCTCCGATCACCGTCAGGCAAACATCCGTCCCCTGCGCCGTATACAGAATATTATTCACCGGGTCGTGATGCGGATAATAGTAAGGCTCTTCGTTATTCACCATGATGAAGTCCGCATCATATCCCTCTTTCAGAATTCCCTTTCTTTCACGCTTCATCGCCTTCGCCCCGTTTACCGTTGCATATTTCAAGATCTCAAACGGTTTTACCAAAGAGGGATCGTTGGTTCCGGCAAGCAGAAGCGCCGCCAAATGCATTTCCTCAAATAGATTCAGGTTGTTGTTGGAGGAGCATCCGTCTGTTCCAAGAGCAATCGGAATTCCCATGCTGCTGTATTTCTGAATGTTTGCGATACCGCTTCCCAGCTTCAAATTGCTGGTCGGGTTGTGCGTGACTGTGCTGCCGCTGGCACGCACGATCTTCAAATCCTCATCGGTCAGCCAAACGCCGTGAGCAATATTAACCGGCCGGTCGAACAAGCCGGACTCCGCATAGACCTGAACCGGAGTTTTTCCGTACTTCTCAATGCACTCCCTGTTTTCCGTTTCGTTTTCCGAAATATGAGAAGCCACCGGTATGCCGTATTGATCCGCTACTTTCGCGATATAGCGGAAATACTGCGGAGAGCAGGTATAAATCGCATGCGGAAAACATTCCACACGAATGCGGTCGTCATACTTGCCGTTATAAGACTGAAACAATGCAATCATTTCATTCAGACGATAATCATCGCTGTAATCCTCCTGAATCTGATCGTTCATCAGTCCGCGGGAAATGTTTGCATTAAAGCCGGTTTCCGCATATGCCGCAATCGCCCTGTCCATAAAATAATAACAGTCGTTGACCAGCGTTGTTCCGGTTCGCATCATTTCCGCAATTCCCAGCATCGTTCCCCAATAGATGTCCTCCGGCTCCAACTGATCTTCAATGGGAAAAATCTTAGTGAAAAGCCAGTCCTGCAGAGCATAGCCCTCTGCATATCCCCGGAGCAGTGTCATTGCAACATGCGAATGCGCGTTGCACAGACCCGGCATGACGATTTTTCCCTTGGCATCAATCACCTCGCCATAGGCCGTCTCCCGCTCTGTCAACTGTCCGGATACCAAGGTGATTTGATTGCCCTTCGTTGCGATATACCCATTATATATCACCGGATTTGAATCATCCATGGTAATAATTGTCGCGTTTTTCAACAACATAACAAGAACCTCTATTCCATAAAATCGTTGATATAATGCTCCTGCTCTTCGGTAAGACTATCAATGGAAACGCCGAGTGTTTTCAGTTTCAGCCCTGCCACATAACGGTCAAGCTCCTCCGGCACATGATAAACACGGTTTGTCAGCGCTTCGTGATTCTCATTGATGTATTTCAAAGAGAGCGCCTGAATGGAAAAACTCATATCCATAATTTCTGCCGGATGTCCGTCTCCTGCGGCAAGATTGACCAGTCTGCCCTCTGCCAAAAGATTCAAATGTCTTCCGTCCGCAGTGATGTAAGCTTCTATATTATCACGAACGACCTTTTTCTCAACCGAAACAGCCGCCAGATCCTGCTTGTTGATTTCCACATCGAAATGACCGGCATTTGCAAGAATCACGCCGTCTTTCATGTGTTCCATATGCTTCTTGGTAATGACATCTTTACATCCCGTTACCGTCACAAAAATATCTCCGATTTTGGAAGCTTCCTCCATCGACATCACGCGGAAACCATCCATCACTGCCTCAATGGCTTTGATGGGATTGACCTCACAGACAATCACATTGCCGCCAAGTCCCTTCGCACGCATTGCCGCGCCTTTTCCGCACCAGCCGTATCCGGCAATCACAACATTTTTGCTGCTGACAATCAAGTTTGTGGTGCGGTTGATTCCGTCCCAAACAGATTGTCCCGTTCCGTAGCGATTGTCAAACAGGTATTTGCAAAAAGCATCATTCGCTGAGATGACAGGGAACTTCAATTGTCCCTCTTTCTCCCTTGCGCGCAGACGCAGAATCCCGGTGGTGGTCTCCTCGGTTCCTCCGTACAGCGTTTCGATCAGTTCCGGCATCTCATGATGGATGATTGCGGTGAGATCGCCGCCGTCGTCCAGAATAATATCCGGCTTCTGCTCCAACGCCTTCCGCAGAGCTGCATTGTATTCCTCCTCTGTAGCCCCATGCTTTGCATAGACCGTCACTCCATAGGAGCGCAATCCTTCCACCACATCATCCTGCGTGGACAGCGGATTGCAACCGGTTGCAACCACCTGTGCACCGCCTGCCTTCAAGACCGTTGCAAAATAAGCGGTTTTCGCTTCCAGGTGAATGCAGATGGTGATTTTCTTTCCGCGAAACGGCTGTTCTTTTTCAAACTGTTCTTTGATGGTGTTCAAAATCGGCATATGGCGGGAAACCCACTCTATCTTTTTTCTTCCGCTTTCGACCAGTGACATATTCATCCCTCTATCCTTCCCAATTTTCTGTTTTTTCCAATATTTTTGACAGGAGCGCAACCGATTTTCCGGACGCTTGCTCGCCTGCCGCAATCACTTCTTCGTGGGTTAAGGGCTGATCCAAAATTCCGGCTGCCAGATTGCAGACACAGGAAATTCCAAGCACTCTCATCCCCATATGATTGGCACAAATCACCTCCGGAACGGTTGACATTCCCACCATATCTGCGCCAAG
>CAKRUL010000121.1 GCA_934403665.1 uncultured Clostridia bacterium
ATGGAGGGGGAGGGAAAAGGTACAGATGCTGTTTTCCGCCAACCGATTGATTTCCCAAAATGCGGATGTGTTTTGAAATAGAATTTACAATTCTATTGATATCTTGATAAATTTTCTTTCGTTTTGCGATTTCAACGGGAAAGGCTCTAATCATTTTCAAATACGAGCAATTCGTCTATTTTACACTCTAAAATATAGCACATTGCCTCCAAATTATCGTATTTGATCGATTTTGTCTCATTGTTAATCATTTTTAAAAAATTCTGATAGCTCATTCCCATTTGCTTGTAAAGCCAATATTTTGTCTTGCCTTTTTGGTTTAATAAATTCAGTGCATTTAATTTCAACATGTTTCGTACCCTTCTTTATTTATCTAATTTATAAGTGATATATTAAAACGAAACATTATACAATGTGTTAGTCTATTGTTGCTATTCGTGAAATGATTTCCAATCTATCTGATGGCATTTTGAAGATAGGAGTGACAACATTATGATCATTGATGTAACAGGAATTGCGTTGACGCCGTTTCCCGCCAACCGATTGATCTCCAAAAATGCAAATGTGTTTTGAAACAGAAATTACAATTTTATTTATAAAGTCAATTGCATAACTTTTTCCTGCCATCATTTATAGCACTATTTTAAAAGCTCGTCATAAGAGGTTTCTAAAACAATTTTAAGTGCTTTTAGCTGACTGGCATAAATATGTTGGATACCTCTTTCAATTTTTACAAGCGACTCCCTTGTGATATCGACACCCATCAATTGTATTTGCCGAACAATTTCTACCTGCTTGATTTTTTTCAGTTTCCTGATATTTTTAATATTTTGACCGATATGAATAGTATCTTGTTTAATCTTTTGCTCTTCCATACAAATCCCTCCCATTAAGGACTAAAATAAGCACATTTTTTGATTGATTATAGCGTTAATGTGTGCTATAATGGGACTAATATGGGTTCATTTTGAAATTCAGGTGAAATATATGATCATTGATGTAACAGGAATTGTGTTGACGCCGGGAAACGGTGGAAAGGACTGTCTTGGAGACGGAGAACATACGGATGAAAAGGGAAATCGGATCGAATGTTGCTGCGACGAATGTGATTATTTGCAGGATTGTTGGAAGGCTGAGAAAGAAAAAAGCGCAGAAAAAAATAGCGGTACCGTTGCAGTACCGCTATTCAAGCTTGATTAGCTCTTCTGAAAATTTCCACAAGGGTGACAAGAATATGTTCCTGTTCCTCTGTGATGCCGTCAATCAGAAGACGGCGTTTCTCATCTACGCCCAGAAGATAATCGGTGGTGACACCATACAGATAAGCAAGCTTTGTGATTACGTTGAGAGGCGGCGTGTTAATATTGTTTTCGTAACTGCTGATGCTGGATTTGGTCGTTTGCAGCTTTTTTGCGACCTGTTCCTGGGTAAGATTGCTTTTTTCTCGCAGTTCTTTCAATTGCCTGCCAAAATCATAAACCATTGGCTCACTTCCCTTCTACATTAGTTTAAAAGTTTTATGTAAGTTTTTAATGTAAAATCCGAACAAAATATCTATTTATAATTGACTTATTGGCTTTTTTCGTTTATAATGGAAATGATGATATAATATGTGAAATAAAGGATGGTGTGTATAACATGAAAGAGGAGAACGGAGACCTAAAACAGCAACTGATCGACAACACTTGCTGTATAATCCTGTCGGAAAAAATGAAAGATATGGATACAACGCAATCTGCGGCGCTGGAACTGATGGAGAAAACAGAACGGCTGATACACAATCTGATTGAAAAATTCAACATGGATCATATTGCGATTAATCTGCCGCCGGATTCCAAACATGAAATGGTTTCTCTGTTGCGGAAAATGCTGGATACCCATCAGAACATCTGTCTTTATCTTGTGGGGGAAACAGAGATTCAAGGAATTCGATACGGACATGACCGCGAAAGCATTGAAAAGGATTTGTTTCCCTTTTCGGATCCGCCTGTTTGTATGGAAAATCTGCCGTTATGCGAAAAAAGAATGGTGGATCGTTCGGATCACGTCTTTATGGTACTTCCCGACGAGGAAGAGGAATTGCAGGGGGCTATAAAAAACATCTTGGAATATGCCAAACAGCAAAATAAAAACATTGTAAAACTCAATGAAAAAACATTACAGGTAAAAGCATATTCCAAACGGTAATAAAAAGGGATTGCGAAAAAGAGGAGCGCTTGGATTTTTTGATTTGGTGCGGCCTCTTTTTTTGGTATTTTCAAAAAGCAAAGGTGCTTTTGCGGCACAAGCACTATTGTATCATAAAATCGATCTTTTTCCCAGATTTTTTTTCGAAATTGAATGCAGAAAAGAAGTTTTTCAGAGACTCTGGCGCGAAGACACACATTTTTGACTCCATAAAAAGAGAGCCGCGGCAAAAACAGGTCGGCTTTGCCGCGGCCCCTTCTGCACCTTTTGGAAAAACGTGCGGAACAGATTGCAGGGCATTTGAAAAGGGAGGGATTGTGAGATGCCTGCAACGATTAAAAACGAAACTTATTATTTTTTAATGTGTTATAGAGAATGACGGCCGTTTCTGCACGGGTGAGCGGTTCCTCCGCATGGAAACAGCCGGAGGAATCCCCTTTCATAATGTCTAAGATGTAACAGATCATGATATAGGGCTTGTTTGCCTCATCGGCCTGATCCTGAAAGAGATATTGGAAAGCTTCCGGCTTTGCGGTCAATTCATCGTATCCGAGCAGTTTGACAAGATACTTGGCAGCTGTCTGGCGGTCGATGGGTTTATCCCGGTTTCCGTCCGTCAAAATCTCTTCTTTTTTTCCGCTCCTTAACAGGTTGTGAATCGGATAGGGCAAGCCGAATGCACCGCCGTCCAGAAAATCAATAAATTCGCTTTCCGTCACTTTTTCATCGGGGCGGAATTGATTTTCCTTCACCATATAAATGGCATTGTATGCCAGCGTGTCAATCAGATCTTTCACCCAATGTCCGTCTAAATCCGTATAAACCGGAGGGGTATCTTTTTGAATCGGTTCCCCTCTGTAATCGACAGGAACAAGTGTTTTTCCGTCCAATGCCGGCATCGAGCTTGTCATAAAGTCATAGGCAAGGACAACGGTGGATTGCTTTTCTTTTGTCACGGGTATGTAGCACAGTTCAAAAGAAACATTTTTTGCAAACGCATCAAAAATCTCGGAGGTGTTTGCATCGGTTGACTGCGGAGCTTCCGCGAAATTTGTGTTTTTATAATAGGTCAGATCGTAGGCGCTGATGATTCCGTTCTTGTCTATGGTTACACGGAGGGTTTGATCCTCCACCGGGAGATTGCCGTGTGTGCGGTGGAACAGAAGCGTATAAGAATGCTCTGCTTCGGTGATCTCTGCGGAGCGCGCATACTCAGCGGCAATTTCTCCGGCATTGCTTTGAAAGATTGCAGCTGCTTTCTGTTCTGCCTGTCCGGCGGAGAGAGAGCCCTTTTTTTCCTTATCGCTGTCGGAACGGAAAAAGGAGGTCACCAGACCGGTGTTGGCGTCCACAGAGGCATAGGCATAGAGCTTTTCGGAATCTTTCAGATTCAGAGACCATACATAATCCGCTTCACTGAGATGGCTCCGACTCAAATAAGCCGATTCCAGAGTGAAAGATTTGCCGAACAACTGCTGTACGGTGGCAAGCGCCTGCTGCTGTGTCATCAAAGCCTGTGTCTTTGCAATTTCCGCCAGCTCTGCTTCGCTTAAAGAAGCGGCTTCATCTCGTGCGCTGTTGCTTCCTTTGGTTGCGTCATTCAGGGGATAACGGGAGCCGGTTGAGGTGATGTCCACGGCTTTCCCCGTAACCGCATCCACCGCATAAGAGCGTTGCTTCGGCGAGGTATATACCGGATAGCCTTTGACGGTTTTTGGTTCATAGTCTACATAAGTACGATAGGAGCAGCGAAAACCGATCTCTTTGAGATACGCCGCCTGAGCGCTTTCTGTGGAGAGAATGTTTTCGATGGCCGGAAAGGAAGCTTCCTTGTAATTGCGATCGACATCCATCCGGGAAATCCGGCGGTCAGCCTTATTGACGGCAACGGTTGCCTGAGATCCCTTCACCGGAATGCCGTTTACCTTTTCCTGAAAGGTTACCAGAAAAGCGTCCATCTGGGAGAGTACTGCAACGGGGAAAAAACGATCCTTCGTTGTGGTGTTCGCACGGCATAGAAATTCCGCCGCAAGCGTTTCAGCTTCCTGTTGTGTAAAGGTTGCCGGCAGAAGTTTGAGCGAGTCGGGTGTGTTTTTTCGATAGCTTATGATCTCTCCGGCCTGGTCTGCGGTCACCGATATGGAAAGCTCCGAGCGGTCTTTGGTGTTCCATCTGAGATGCCAGATGCGTCCTTCCCATTCGTCGGAAGAAACGGAATAGGAAAATTCCGTGCAGGTATCAGGAATATCCGCTTTGGATTTTACCGACAGGAGGATTGTTTTCAGTTCTTCTCCCGTTCCGTCATCTGCAAAACCGGGAACCGCAAGACAGCTCCATGCTGTCAATACAGTCAGGAGCAGTGCCAAAAGTTTTTTGCCGTACATAAAAGAAACCCCTTTCTAAAATGAATATAAAGATTGTTACAAGTGGTTAGACAGCGCCGCAAAGGAAAAAGTTCCCTTTGTTTTGTCTTTTTTGTTGTCGCGACGTAAAGAATAAGGGAGGAATCAAAAAAACAAACGGAACGGATTCATCTCTCAAAAAAACAGATTAAAAGAAGCTGTTTTCTTGGAACATTTTAGCATCAAATGCTCGGTTCCGTCAACGAGTATTTCAAACAGTTGCAAAGCAGGAGCAACAGCGGCAGCATATTGTGTCAGCAAAAATGTCATATCTCACAGGATTGCCAAATAGGATGGAAAGGGGAGGAATATTCCAAAAAATTGTCACATATGGATTGATTCTTGAAGATTTTATCAGCAAAATGACGAGAAAGTCTTGCACAAATTTTTGATGTATGGTAAAATAACTTCAACACAGATTTTGATGTATATAATAAGAAAAGGTGGTTTGTTATGAAAAAGACAATAGTGTCAATCGTTATGGTGTTTGCTCTGATACTTTCCTTTATGCCTAGTATGGCGGCAGACAGTGTATCCATTGATATGGATATGTTTCAGTCCATGTTTACGAATCTTGGAAACAATTTGAATGCCTTGTCTGCAGATGAAAGGGCTGATGTTTTCACAATCGGCAAAAATTATCTGACAACGGAAATGGGCATTGATACTGTGAAAAAAGTGCTCAAC
>CAKRUL010000122.1 GCA_934403665.1 uncultured Clostridia bacterium
GCTGATAGCCGATTGGTTCCTGCAAACGGGCGCGGAAAAAGTCAAACAAGAAGCGGAAAAACACCAGAACAATCTGAAGAAGAACGCATTTCCAAATCCAGGAGGAATCGAATTCCGTTCCGTTTTTAAAAGATTCCATCAGAAGTCCTATCGTATAAGCGGCGAGAGCCAGCGGCATTGCCGTAAATAGATGAGAGAAGAATGTCATCACAAATCCAAGATACAGTTTTCCTTTGCATTCACCGCACCAATCTATGATGCGTTTCACTGTTTGAAACATATATCATTACGCCTCCTTTTCAACGGAAGATACCGCCCAATTTTTTGCTCCGATATGCGCTTGCCACATATCAAGATAAAGAGGACAGTGTTCCAGCAGTTCTTCCTGTTTGCCTTCTGCGATAATGTCTCCGTTTTTCAACACCACGATATGCTCTGCATTTTTAATCGTGGAAAGCCGATGTGCAATGACAAGCAGGGTCTTGCCCTTTGTCAAAGCGGCAATGCTCTGTTGAATTTTGTCTTCATTTTCGGGGTCGGTGAAGGCTGTCGCCTCGTCCAGAATGACGATAGGCGCATTTTTCAGAAGCATCCGAGCGATGGCGATCCGCTGTTTTTCTCCGCCGGACAACTGTTTTCCGGCTTCTCCTGCAGGGGTGTTGTATCCTTGCGGAAGCTTTGAGATGAATTCCTCGCATTGTGCCGCTCTTGCCGCTGCTTTCACTTCCTCATCGGTCGCTTTTGGATTGCCGAGACGGATATTTTCAAGCAGGGAACAGCGAAACAGAAAGTTATCCTGTGTGACAAAGCTGACATACTCGGAAAGCTGGGACAGCGGCATATCCTGAATGTTTATACCGCCGATGGTAATTTCGCCCGATGTGACATCCCAAAAACGGGCAATCAGTTTGGCAACCGTAGACTTTCCGCCGCCGGAGGGACCGACAAGCGCTGTAAAGCTGCCCTCCGGAAGATTCAGGCTGACACCGTGCAGCACCTCGTCCTTTGCATCTCCTGTATAGGAAAAATGCACATTCTTCAGTTCCACATTGGTGTGCCTCACATCGGCACGATTTTTTGGCTCGGGAAGCGCAGGCATTTCCAGAAATTCTTCCAGATGCTCCACAGTAAACTTGACCTGTCGCATATTTTCCGAAAAAACTTCGAGTTTGGCAAGCGATCCGACCATGGAGATGGAAAGCATAACGGCAAGCGCCGCCTGCGGAGCCGTGATAGTTCCGCCGCTTGCAAGAGCCAGCGCTGCCGGCAAAGTGCCGATGAGCGTAGAGGGGAACAGCGCAAAACTCAGCTTCATGGTAGCATAGGTGGATGCAAGCCATTTGATGACGAAGGAGCGGAAGTCCGTAATTGCTTTGGCATATTTTTCGTAGGATACGCCGGCACGTCCGAACGCCTTAATGACCTCAATGCCTTCAATATACTCCACAATTGTGCTGTTCATATAGGAGGCGGATTCATCGTATTGATCGAAGTTTTTGCCGCTGATTTTGAACGTAAGCCCCATGCAAAGGAAAGAGAGCGGAAAGGTGACAAGGGATGCGAGCGCTATGCGCCAGTCAATTACGGCGAGTGCCGCAATGCTGACAATGGGAAGCACAATGTGTCCGGCTCCTTCCGGAATCATGTGTGCCAACGGCGGTTCCAGATTTTCGATTTTGTCCACCATCATGCTTTTGATTTCACCGATAGAGTGGTTTTCCACGTTGCCAAGAGGCGCGTGCAGAAACCGGTCGGCAAGACGAAGGCGCAACCTTTCCAGAATGGTGTATGCCATGCTGTGAGAAATGCCGGTGGATAAACTAAACGTCAGTATTTTCACAGCATAAACGGCCAGCGCAATGAGACACCATGTGACGATTGCAGGGACCGTTGCCGTGTTTGCCGCAAACAGGCAGATCACTTCATACATACAATAAAACGGAACAAGACCTAACATGACGCTGAGAACCGATAACATGACGGACAACCACATTTTTTTCTTTTCGCCTTGCGCGTATGTAAAAAGGGACGCCGTCCAGCTCTTTTTTTCGGATTTCATATGAGAACCCCTTTTTGAAAATGGTATTTTTATCGGCAGAAAGAGTTTCTGCCAAAATGGAATGCTTTCTTAGAATGTTTCTGTCGTTGGCGTAGGCTTCGTCTCACCGCGGTTAGTAAAAACTAACCAACGAGTAAAAAGGATAGGGCATCACTGCCCCATAATTTTCAGCCATCCAGCGGTATAAAAATCATTCAATTCACACAGATAACGTTTTGCATCTTCCCGTGACATATTGTGAAGAATGATTTCAAAATAGGCATTCATCATGCCGGTTACTAAAATATGCTCCAAGCGCTTGTCAATCTCCGGCACAGTTTTACCGAGACTTCGCAACACTTCACAGTAATGCTCTGTTGCTTCCACCTCAAGGGTGACAAGTTTATCGATCAGTGCCGCATATTGTGTTCCCTCCGAGCAGAGAAGAATCAAGTGAAAAATTTCCTTGTGTCGATTCATATAAATCAGCATTTCCTGCATACATTCTTTCCCGACAGAACCCATACGCTCCGGTTGCTTCTCCGGAGGAAGCTTCTCAAATGAGCGGAGAGACTGTTGGTATTTGGAAAGCAAATAGTGATAAGGCGCGTCAACCAATGCGGCAAAGAGTTCCTTCTTGCTGTTATAATAGCCGTAAAATGCGCCGGTCGTCACTCCGGCATTCTTCACAATATTGCGAAGAGAAGCCCTCTGATAGCCTTTTTCGAGAAATTCTGTTTTCGCGGCAGAATGTATTTTTTCCAGAGTGGAGATGTTTGATGGATCCATAAGACGCCTTTCTGTAACACCGTTATATAACACTGTTATATTATAATTCCTTACATGCTTTTTGTCAAGCATTTTTGAAATTTGTTCACGATGAAAAAAGTACTTGCTTTTTGTGGTTTCTGATGGTATCCTGTTCATAGAGAAATGGGAAGCATTGAGAGGCGAAACCCATATGCCCTGCATTTGCCAAAATTCTGCCTTTTTGGATTGTCGGTCTTGCAAGGCGTCAGCCCTGTTGCACCCTTATGCACCGAAAAGACTGATTTTTCAATGCTTTGCGCAGGTTCGTATCCTGTTACTTAAGATGGAAAGGAAAAATCAAATGGAACAGATTGAAATCAAACAGCTCTCCTCTCTGGAGAAAATCTTTTTAAACAGCGTTCTCGAGCAACCGGAGTATACAGAGGCTTCTGCATTGCAGGGGGAAGTGTTTTCCTATCAGATTGCATATCGGATTACGGAAACGGAAACCCCCTATCTGCCTTTCACGGTGGAAGTGGATTCGGATTTGGAGGAGTTTCTCACCGTGCGCTGTGTCAAAAACGTTCCCTCTGAACTTCCTGCTTATGCAACCATGTTTGGAGGGACAGACGAGGACTATATCACAACTGCACCCGGATTATTTCCGGATCTGCTGACTCCCTGTGAAGAAGAACTGGAGGCAGTCAACCATGAATGGAAGGCGCTGTGGATTACGGTGCATCTTCCAAAGAATGCAAAGGCGGGAGAGCATACGATTCGGGTGTCGCTGAAATTTGCGCAGGAGACCTTGCATCTTTCTTTTCGGCTTCATGTCATCGGAACATGTCTGCCGGAGCAAAGCTTGATTTATACTCAGTGGTTTCACGGGGACTGCCTGTATTCCTATTACCAGGAGAAACCGTTCTCGGAAAGACATTGGAGCATCTTGGAAGGTTTCATTCAGGCAGCGGCAGACAATGGCATCAATATGCTTCTGACCCCTTTGTTCACGCCGCCATTGGATACGGCGGAGGGAAAAGAGCGGCCGACTATTCAGCTGGTGGAAATCACAAAAACAGGAGAAACCTATACTTTTGACTTTTCCAAATTGAGAAGATGGATTGCGATGTGCAGAAAGTGCGGCATCCGGTATTTTGAAATGCCTCATTTTTTCACACAATGGGGCGCAAAATACACGCCGAAGATATGCGTTTCGGAAAACGGAAACATCAGCAAAAAATTTGGGTGGCATGTCTTGGCGACTTCTGCGGAATATCGTCAGTTTTTAGAGCAGTTTGTTCCGGCTTTACGGGATGAACTGAAAGCGCAAGGGGTAGAGGAGCAAACCTTTTATCATATTTCAGATGAGCCTATGGAAAAACATAAAGAGCAGTACAATCAGGCAAAGCAAGCTGTTCTGGACTTGCTTCCGAAAGACCGTGTTATTGATTGCATTTCCGATTATTCCATGTATGAACAGGGCGTTGTGAATCAGCCGGTTGTCAGCCTGGATCATATTTCACGGTTTCTGGAACACTCGGTGAAGGGGCTTTGGGGATACAATTGCTGTGCGCAAACGCGGGAGGTGAGCAACCGTTTTATGGCGATGCCCTCTTGGCGGAACCGTATTGCGGGAGTACAGCTGTATCGCTATGATATCAAAGGGTTTCTGCATTGGGGATACAATTTTTATTACTCAGCGCATTCCCGCAAAAAAATTGATCCTTATCAGACGACAGACGCCTTGAATGCTTTTCCGTCGGGAGATGCGTTCAGCGTGTACCCAGGAAAAGACGGAAAACCGGAGGAATCAATCCGACTGGTGGTCTTTCATGAAGCGTTGCAGGATATGCGTGCGTTGCAGCTTTTGGAGCGTTTCGCCGGAAAAGAAAAGGTATTGCAATTGATCGAGAAAGATGGGAAGCCCTTGACGTTTACAGAGTATCCCAGAGAAGCCGGCTATCTTTTGCACTTAAGAGAACAAGTGAACAGAGAGATTGAAAAGTATCTTCCATAAGAACTGGATTTTCAAAGAGTATGATTGCTGTAACCCTGCGAATCGAAAAGATCGGTACGCAGGGTTACAAAGCTTTTGCAGAGCAAATTTTTTAAGAGATAAGAAACAACACAGAGAAGCCTGATAAGCTCAGAGACCCCGGTGGATAGAGACGCTATCTTCCGGGGTTTTATTGCGATATGGAAGATATTCCATAAACTTTTTGCCTGCCAGGGAAATTTGTTTTTGATTCCGAAAAGCGATGCCCAGTTTCCGAAAGGCGGGCACGTCCAGTTCTTTTGCGGTGATTTGATACGGGATGCGGCGGAGAATCAGCCGGGGCAGGATTGCAATTCCAAGTCCGCTTTCTACCATTGACATAACGGCATAATCGTCCCAGGTGGTAAAACGTATATGCGGTGTGATGTGATTCTGCTCAAAAATTTCTGCAATTTCTGCTTTTGCGCCTTTTTCCAAAAGGATAAACGG
>CAKRUL010000123.1 GCA_934403665.1 uncultured Clostridia bacterium
GGATTTGCAGCCACTCAAAATTTATTCTTTTCCCGTTGATTCTCTTGTGTGTGATCAGCTTCGCCATGTCCATGTGCTCGGTTTCTTTTGCTGTGTTGTCCAGAGAATTGATAGACACAGCGGTTGGTCAGAGAAGCGGAAGTCTTGCCGTAAAGGCTGTTTCTGTGATGCTTTTTGTCGGACTTTTGCTGCTGTTGCAGGTTTCCTACAGCTATCTGAACGTGCACATTTCGGGAAAGCTGGAAATGAGACTGCGCAAAACAGTGTTCAGCAGTTTGCTGTGCAAGGATTTGACGCAGGTTACCGCAATGCATTCCGGCGACTTGATGAACCGTCTGACGTCGGATGTTTCCATCATCACAAATGCAGTGATCGGCATTCTTCCCACCCTGTTATCCTTTGTTACAAGGCTGGGGGCTGCGGCTGCTTTGCTGTTATGGGAACAGCCTCTGTTTTTGGCATTTTATCTGGTGTTTGGCTTGGTTTTTCTGTTCTTCACCAGAATTTACAGTAAGCGCATGAAAAAGCTGCATAAAATGTGTCAGGCAAGCGAGGGAAAAACCCGTTCTTTCATGCAGGAGGCTCTGCAGAATATTTTGGCGGTCAAGGCTTTTCGCAATGAAGGCGAGGTCACCGATTATTCCTCCGGTCTTCAGGAAAACAATTTCCGTTTGAAAATGAAGCGGAACACCATCAGTATTATCGCTAACATTTTTACGTCTCTTGCCTTTACCGCAGGCTATTATTTTGCGATGATATGGGGAGCTTTCCAGCTTTTTGCCGGAACGATGTCTTACGGCACACTGGTTTTCATGCTGCAATTGGTCAATCAGATTCAAACGCCTTTCCGGGGAATGTCCTCTTTGCTTCCCCAGTATTATTCCGCTTTGGCTTCGGCAGAGCGGCTTCTGGAATTGGAAGGGTTAGATCAGGATACACCGCCGGAGGCGGTTTCCCCCACCTATCACAGCTTGGAGGAAATTCGGTTTGAAAACCTGAGCTTCTCATATGGCGAAGAACCGATTTTGCAGGGATTGAATTTGTCGGTAAAGCAGGGGGATTTCACTGCCATCACCGGCATTTCCGGCATTGGAAAAAGCACCCTTTTGAAGCTTTTGTTGGGTGTTCTGAAGCCGACAGAAGGAAAAGTTCTGCTTTCGTCGGATGCCGGAACGCAGGAGGCAGGCTGGGCGACAAGGGCATTGTTTGCCTATGTGCCGCAAGGGAATCTGATTCTTTCCGGCACCATTCGGGAGAATATTGTGTTCTTTCATCCGACTGCAAAGGAAGAGGAGATTATCCGTGCGGCAAAGGCCGCTGAAATATATGATTTTATCATGCAGCTTCCGCAGAAATTTGATACGGTTTTGGGAGAAAAGGGACTGGGGCTGAGTGAGGGACAGGTGCAGAGGCTTGCAATTGCAAGGGCAGTTCTGCACGATGCGCCTATCATGCTTTTGGATGAAGCCACCTCGTCGCTGGACGAGAAAACGGAGCGTGCTATCTTACATCATATCAAGGAATGGAAAACAAAAACGTTGTTTATTGTCTCACACCGCCCGTCTGCTTTGGAGATTTGCAATCATGTGATTCATTTGGAAAAGGGCAGAATGGTGGTTCATCAGGAAAACACACGAAACTGATATTGCTTTTTCAGAAGGGGATGTAAAAAATCACTTTTTTTGCACCCCTTTTTCATTTGTTGTAATCGGGGAGGAAAAAGAATGAAGGAAAACCAAATGAAGGACTGCACCCTGTGTCCTCGGATGTGCCGCGTTGACCGCACAGCCGGGCAGAAAGGGTATTGTCGCTCGGGAAGCAAGCTGACAGCGGCAAGGGCAGCTTTGCATTTCTGGGAAGAACCCTGCATATCGGGCGAGCGTGGTTCGGGGGCGGTATTTTTTTCCGGGTGCAACCTGGGCTGTGTTTTCTGTCAGAACCGGACCATTTCCAGAGGAGAAGTCGGGGAGGAAATCGGTGTCGAGCGGCTTTCCGAGATTTTTTTTGAACTGCGGGAAAAAGGAGCACAGAACATCAATCTGGTCACGCCCACACAGTTTACGCCGTTGATTCGGGAGGCACTTGTTCTGGCAAAGGCGCGGGGTTTCAACCTTCCTGTTGTTTATAATTGCGGCGGCTATGAACGGGAGGAAACGCTTCGGACATTGGAGGGGCTGGTGGATATCTATCTGCCGGATTTTAAATATCTGTCCTGCCACACTGCGCAGAACTATTCTTTTGCATCGGACTATCCTGAAGTGGCAAAACAGGCAATTGCAGAAATGTTCCGCCAGACGGGACTTCCTGTTTTTGAAGAATCGGGGAGAATGAAAAAAGGGCTTATTGTACGGCATTTAACCCTTCCGGGGCAGTTGGAGGATTCCAAAAAGATTTTAAAGGAGCTGTATCAAACATACGGCAATCAAATTTATTACAGCATTATGAATCAATTTACCCCTCTTGCAGGATTGGAGCATTATCCGGAGCTGAACCGCACCATTTCTCCGGAAGAATATGAGGAGCTCATCAATTTTGCCGTGGAGCTTGGAATCGAAAACGGATTTGTTCAGGCGGGCGGAACGGCGGAAGAAAGCTTTATTCCGGCGTTTGACGGGGAAGGAATCCGAAAAAACAGCTGACGCTGAAAGAATTGTTTTCAAAAAACATATTGACAATTGTAGCTGAACATGCTATTCTAACCTTGGTAGCTACAAGTGTAATTACGTTGAAAGGAGAAACGGCATATGTCGAACGGAAAACAAGTGATCACAGATTCAGAATACACCATAATGAAAATTTTGTGGAACACGGAACAGAAAATGACCGTGTCTGATGTAATCAAAGCGCTGGACGGAAATGATTGGACGCCGTCTACCGTTTCCACATTTCTGCAAAGATTATTAAAAAAGAAGGTGATTTCCTGCGAGAAAAAAGGCAACACAAACTTATATTATCCGGTTATGAAACAAAAGGATTATGATATGAGCGAAACAGAGAGCTTTTTAGCCAAGATATATAAAGGCTCTGTGAAGAATCTTGTTGCGGCACTCTATGAAAACAAAAAGCTTTCCAAAGAGGATATGTCGGAGCTGAAAGATATGTTTGATTTGGAGTGATAAATTTGTACGATGTTTTCAAAACAGTGTTTATATTAAGCCTGTTCGGTTTTGGGATAACAGCGCTGCTGTTGCTCTTAAAGCCCATGACTGCAAAGAAACTGCTTTGAGCGAAGCGTGCGAGGTATCGTGCGATATGGCGGTGACGAAAAATATGTCCGAAGAGGAACAAAAGCTGTATATGCAGACCATTCTTAATTTAGCCACGGAAAGGAGCAAAAGATGTTAGAAAATTTATACACAACAAAAATGAGCGCAGATAAAAAGATCTTGCAAAACCGGTTTTCCAAAATCCGCTCGGGAAACGGCAAGGTCTCCAGGCTTATGGCGATTGTGATGTCCTGTGCGATTGCTGTCACAATGCTGGGGGCGACGATTGTGATGGCGGCAGTCGGGAATGAAGAGAAAAACTTTTTTGTAAACGGTAAGGGATATGCCATTGAGCCGGTTTTGATAGAAAACAAACTTGCAACGCATACGGACAATTTCTATCTGCCGCTTCGCAAGACATTTGAAACGCTCGGATACAAGGTGAACTATGACGTCGATAAGACAAAATATGAAAACAAGTTTGACAAATACGAAATTTTCCCAGTGTTTGCTGAAAATATAGTTTCTATGCCGCTCGATAACGACGAAAACATCACAATAGATATTGGTCAAAGATGACATGAAACACTTGTGACAAATGATGTTGACTACTATATTTATGGCGCAACAGGCGGATTTAATCGGCTGTTTCCCATTATTGAAATGACGAAGGACGGGAAAACCGAATATTGTCAAATCGGCAGTAAAAAGTATTCAACGGGCTATGCAAATGCACCTGTTCTTATAGACGGCGTGACATACCTTCCCCTCCGCATCGTTGCGACCATTGTCGGCGGCTATGATAACGTGAAGTGGGATGACGCAAAGCATGACACCTATTATGAGGGCGCACTCACGTTTGATGAGACTGCAAAAACTATAACGATTGATACGAAATAAAAAGGTGTAAGATTCATTATGAAAAATGAAAGGGAACCGGCTTGGCCGATATGGATCGATGAGACGGAAAGGGTGATTGCAGTGAAAAAATCGCCCGGCGGACAGGAAATCTTTTTTGAGAACCGCGAAATCGGCATGCAAAGGATCTGCGAGCTTCTCTCCAGAGGGTATAAAATAGGCTGATGGCGGAAGTTTTTTCCTGCACTCGCTTCATTTTTAAAATTTGATAAAAAACATCTCTTGTCGAGTCAGACAGAGATGTTTTTTTATGGTATTTTTCAGATATGGGTACGAAATTGAAGAGGACTATTTCCCACTGCATTTTTAAAAGCCCTGCTGAAATAAGAAGCATCGGAATAGCCCAATTGGTTTGAAATTTCGTCAATAGATGCGGAGGAGAACTCCAAAAGCTCAATGGCACGCTCGATGCGGAGATTATTGATGTATCGCTTCGGCGTGGTGGAATAGATTTCTTTAAACAGGCGGATAAAATGGGTGGGAGTGATGCCGGATATCCGCGCCAGCTTATTCACGTCAATGATTTCTTTATAATAATTTTGCTCAATATAGTTTACGGCATCCTTGATGACATGATAGCCTTTCAGAGCAATATTCAATGTCAGTTGCTCGATCAACAGGTTTCGGAAAATTTCATACAGCAAGGATTTAATCCGAAGTTTATAACCGAAATTCTTAGAAATCCATTCTTCATCCACGGTTTTGAAGAATTTGCGGTATTTTTCGGGTATTTCGGGAGAAAAACAGGTCTGAAACGGGAATGTGGAATCAGAGGTGTGCTCCAGCTGAAAGAAAATACAGGAATACCCGAAAGGCAGAGCGCCATAGCGTGAGGAGTATGATGCTTCGGCGGGAACATAGAGAATGTCGTTTTTATGAATCGAATATTCCACCTCATTAATAGTAGCATGGAAATTTCCGTCATAGACAAACAGAATGCGATGGCTTAAACTATTCTTAGAATGATGCGTCCAAGGGTTCATAATATGTTCATTACATACAGATACGATTGCGGTGATATCAACATCAAAAGATCCAAATTGTGTTATTTTAAAAAAATTTTTCATTGTATTTTAGACTCCTTAGACGATATCTTTCTTTTTAATTTATCAAATTTTATGGAAAATGTCA